>NZ_JTLA01000056.1:0-21606 GCF_000799055.1 Ensifer sp. ZNC0028 | reverse complement strand
TTCGCCCCGCTTGCGGGGAGAAGGTGCCGGCAGGCGGATGAGGGGCGCCCCCTCACCGCGCGGATGAAGGCGTGCCGAGGGGCATCCAGCTAGAAGAAAGACCAGGCTTATGCAGGCAGATTACATCATCATCGGCTCCGGCTCCGCCGGCTCGGCGCTCGCCTATCGCCTCTCGGAAGACGGCAAGAACACCGTCCTGGTGCTGGAATATGGCGGCACGGATGCGGGGCCCTTCATCCAGATGCCGGCCGCCCTTGCCTGGCCGATGAGCATGAAGCGCTACAACTGGGGCTACCTCTCCGAGCCCGAGCCGAACCTCAACAACCGGCGCATCACCGCGCCGCGCGGCAAGGTGATCGGTGGCTCGTCCTCGATCAACGGCCTCGTCTACGTGCGCGGCCATGCGGAAGACTTCAACCGCTGGGAAGACCTCGGCGCGCGCGGCTGGGCCTATGCGGATGTGCTGCCCTATTTCAAGCGTATGGAAAACAGCCACGGCGGAGAAGCTGGCTGGCGCGGCACCGACGGACCGCTGCACGTCAAGCGCGGACCGGTGCACAACCCGCTGTTCCATGCCTTCATCGAGGCGGGACAGCAGGCCGGTTTCGAAGTGACCGACGATTACAACGGCTCGAAGCAGGAAGGCTTCGGGCTGATGGAACAGACCGTCTGGCAGGGCCGGCGCTGGTCGGCGGCAAACGCCTATCTGAAGCCGGCGATGAAACGGCAGAACGTCTCTCTGGTGCGCTGCTTCGCACGCCGCATCGTCATCGAGAACGGCCGGGCGACCGGTGTCGAAATCGAGCGCGGCGGCAAGATCGAGATCGTCAAGGCCAACCGCGAGGTGGTCGTGTCGGCCTCCTCGTTCAACTCGCCGAAACTGCTGATGCTCTCGGGTATCGGCCCGGCTGAGCACCTGAAAGACATGGGCATCGAGGTGAAGGTCGACCGCCCGGGCGTGGGCGCAAACCTGCAGGACCACATGGAGTTCTATTTCCAGCAGGTGTCCACCAAGCCGGTGTCGCTCTATTCTTGGCTGCCCTGGTTCTGGCAGGGCGTTGCCGGTGCGCAGTGGCTGTTCTTCAAGAAAGGCCTCGGCATTTCCAACCAGTTCGAGGCCTGCGCGTTTCTGCGCTCCGCGCCTGGCGTCAAGCAGCCCGATATACAGTATCACTTCCTGCCCGTGGCGATCAGCTATGACGGCAAGGCTGCCGCCAACACGCACGGCTTCCAGGCGCATGTCGGCTACAATCTGTCAAAGTCGCGTGGCAACGTCACGCTGCGCTCGTCCGACCCGATGGCTGATCCAGTCATCCGCTTCAACTACATGAGCCATCCGGAGGACTGGGAAAAATTCCGCCATTGCGTGCGCCTCACCCGCGAGATTTTCGGCCAGAAGGCGTTCGACCACTATCGCGGCCCGGAGATCCAGCCGGGCGAAAACGTACAGTCGGACGAAGAGATCGACGCCTTCCTGCGCGAGCATCTGGAAAGCGCCTACCATCCCTGCGGCACCTGCCGGATGGGCGCCAAGGACGATCCGATGGCCGTCGTCGATCCCGAGACCCGCGTCATCGGTGTCGATGGTCTTCGTGTCGCCGACAGCTCGATCTTCCCGCACGTGACCTATGGCAACTTGAACAGCCCCTCGATCATGACCGGGGAGAAGGCGGCCGACCATATTCTTGGCAAGCAGCCGCTCGCCCGCTCCAACCAGGAGCCCTGGATCAACCCGCGCTGGCAGGTCAGCGACCGGTAAGCGGCTATCCGATGAAGCCGATCCAGCGGCCGGCGAGCACTGCGGCGAGCCAGAGGGCCAGCGAAACGAGCGCCTGCAGCCGCAGACGGGGGGCTATCATGCCACCCGCCAAGGCGGTCCGCCAGGCCGTACCCAGGCGCAGCGACAGCGCATTGAGGACGCCAAGCGCCAGCAAAACGAGCTTCGCCAGAAATGCCGGATTGGCGAGATAGGCCGCGGGCCTGACGCTGAAGAGGCAGAACCCGGTGGCGACACCCAGCAGGAGGCCGATGGCAGCGGCGCGCGTAAGGAACGGGCCGAGCACGTCGACGGGCGCATGTCCGAGGAGCCCCAGCAGCCGCAGGTCGAGCGGCACGATCGCGCCGATCAAGAGCCCGATCGCCAGGATGTGGGCCGCATTGACCACGAGATAGAGCAGCGCCGAGCGCCTGAGTGCTGCCCCAACTGGCCAGCCGGAGATCCATTCGGCAAGCTCGGCCGGACTCATCCTCCAGCCCGGATGCGTTCCGGATAGATGTCATAGGTCTTGCCCGCGACCGTGATCCGCACGGCCTTCATGCGCTTTTCGCTTGGGTCGAGCGAGCGATTGCCGAGAACAACGACCTCGTCGCCAGTTTTGGCCGAACCCTCGATAAAGCCTGAACGTTCCGCCTGGCGGGGATTGCCGAGTTCGACGTGCCAGGCCCCGTCCGTGGTCGATTCGACCTGAAGCGTCGGATGCGGCGGTGCCATGGAGATTTCGCGGATCGTGCCCTTGAGCTCGATCTGGTCGGCCTCGGCCCAGGACCAGCCGTGATGGGCATAAGCGCCGGTGGCCAGCACGGCGGCGATCACAACGCCAGCTAAACCTCTGCGTGAAATGGCATGCAGCATCGACCTGCTCCTTCGTTTGCCTCGGGAAGCCGCAAGCTTGGACCTGAACAGCCGTTGACGGAAGCGCTGAGCGTTCAACACTTCTTGAAGAGAAGGGCGCCGACCTTGTCCAGCGCGGCAATAAACACCGTGACCGAAAGTTGCATGGTGAATTCATGAACAGCTTAAAATTTAGCCATTCTTAATCTCCGGTTGTTATGTCTATATGAGACGGAGTGAACGCTGGGCGAACGTGCCATGACGGCAGTTTCGCCGCGCAATACCGCGTGCTCCATCCCATCATCGACATCACTCCCCTGCCAAGGCGAGCTCGCTTACCGATGTCTTTGCGGCCATCCCCGCGGCATCGGCCGAGGATGATTTGCCTTGCGGGCAACCGCGGAGCGTTATTCATGACAATCAAAGCACGCCTGCTCGTGTGTCTGTCCCTGCTCGCCGTCGCCATGCTGGTCATGATCGTCACGGCCTTCAGTGCGATGACTTCCATCTCCAAGCGCACCGAATCAATTGTCGCCGACCGGTTGCTGCCGGTCGATCATCTGAAAACGGTGTCCGACATGTATGCGGTCGAAATCGTCGACACCACCCACAAGGTTCGCAGCGGCGCCCTGGACTGGGCGGCCGGAGCAAAGGCGATCGACCTGGCGCTCTTAACCATCGACACGCGCTGGCGCACCTATGAGGCCACGCGGCTGACGCCCGAGGAGAAGAAGCTGACCGAGATTTTCGACAAGGCGCGCATCGCAAGCGATGCGTCGATCCGCGATCTCATGCAGATCATGCAGCGTCAGGACAAGGCCGAACTCGAACGCTTCGTCGATACCAAACTGTACTCCTCCGTCGATCCTCTGGCTGCGCCGATCAGCGACCTGATCAAGCTGCAGCTTTCCGAGGCCAACGCCGAGCTCGAAGCGGCGAAGGCCGAGAAGAACAACCTCACACTCTGGCAAAGCGTGATTGCCGGTTTCGCCCTGCTCATGCTCGGCGCGACCGTCTGGTTCGTCATTGCCGGCCTGCTACGCCCACTGACCAAGCTGCGCGAAGCCATGCGCCAGCTGGCCGCCGGCAATCTCAAGACACTGATCTTTGGCGAAGGGCGCCGCGACGAGATCGGCCAGATGGCCGGCGCGGTCGCCGTCTTCCGCGACAATGCGTTGGAACGCCAGCGGCTGGAGCAGGAGGCGGAGGCCGGCCGTTCGCTGTCGGAGCGCGAGCGCGAGCAGCGCGAAGCGCAGAAGGCGAAAGAGGCCGCGGAGGTTCAGACGGCGGTCAGTGCGCTTGGCTTTGGCCTCGATCGCCTTGCCGAAGGCGACCTCACCTTCCGGATCGAAACGCCGCTTGCCGAGCGGCTCGACGCGCTGCGCACCAATTTCAACAGTTCCGTCACCAACCTTGAGGACGCTCTGCGCTCGGTCGGCGAGAACGCCCGCAGCATCAATGCCGGCGCCAGCGAAATCCGTTCGGCGGCGGGCGACCTCTCCAAGCGCACGGAACAGCAGGCTGCCTCGGTCGAGGAAACCGCCGCCGCACTCGACCAGATCGCCACCACCGTCGCCGATGCCAGCCGGCGTGCGGAAGAGGCGGGCACGCTCGTGACCCGCACCCGTGGTGCTGCGGAGAAATCCGGCGAGATCGTCGGCAATGCCGTCACCGCCATGAGCGGCATCGAGGCCTCGTCGCGGGAAATATCCAGCATCATCGGCGTCATCGACGATATCGCCTTCCAGACAAACCTGCTCGCGCTCAATGCCGGCGTTGAGGCGGCCCGCGCCGGCGAAGCCGGCAAGGGCTTTGCCGTCGTCGCCCAGGAGGTGCGTGAGCTCGCTCAGCGCTCGGCCCAGGCCGCCAAGGAGATCAAGGTGCTGATCGCCACATCCGGCCAGCAGGTCAAATCCGGCGTCACCCTGGTGCGCGAGACCGGCGCGGCGCTCGAAAGCATCATCGTCGAGGTCAAGGAGATCAGCAGCCACGTGACGGCGATCGTCGAAAGCGCCCGCGAACAGGCAGCCGGCATCCAGCAGATCAACACGGCGGTGAACGCCATCGACCAGGGAACGCAGCAGAACGCGGCCATGGTGGAGCAATCGACCGCCGCCAGCCACAGTCTTGCCCGCGAGGCCGGCGCGCTCAACGACCTCCTGATGCGCTTCAGGACCGGCAACGGCGCTTCGGCCGCGCCGCGCCACGTGGCAAGTGCTGTCACGGAAAGTGTAGCCCCCTCGCCCGCACGGGCCCTGACCCGCAAGCTCGCAAGCGCCTATCGCGGAAGCGCACGGCCACAGGAGGACGGCTGGGCGGAGTTCTGACGATCCGGTCGATTGCCAACCAGGGAGGCGCGGGCAGCAGGGTTCGCGCCTTTTGCTTTTTTACGACCCAGCAGCCGCAAGCAGTACAGTATTAAATCTAGTAAATTACTAGTCTATATTCGGTTTTTCGCTGCCTTTCGATCTGAGAGGCAGATTTGCTCCAAACAAACAGCATTAGAAACCGCTATTTCTGTCCATTGTCCTGTTCGGCTGCGATATTCCGCCCAAGTTGGAACAGGACGCAGCCATGACCACGTCATCCCTCGAAACCACCGCCAAGGCACTGAACGAGAGGCTAGAAGGCCTCGATCTCGCCGGGCGGCTGGCGCTCGTCGCAAGCCTTGAAGGGCGGGCGGTCTTCACGACCTCGCTCGGCATCGAGGACCAGGTGATTACCGCCGCGATCGGCAAGAACAAGCTCACCGTCGATGTCGTTACGCTTCAGACCGGCCGCCTCTTCAATGAGACCGCAGCGCTGATCGACAAGACGGAAGAAGCCTTCGACATCCTGATCAAGCGCTACCATCCGGAAAAGGCCGACATCGACGCTTACGCAGCGCGTTACGGCCTCAACGGCTTCTACGAAAGCGTCGAAGCACGACATGCCTGTTGCGACGTGCGCAAGCTGAAGCCGCTTGCGCGCGCACTCGAAGGGGCAGGCTTCTGGATCACCGGCCTGCGTCGCGGCCAGTCGGGCAACCGCGCCTCCACGCCCTTTGCCGAGGCAGATGCCGAACGCGGCCTGATCAAGATCAATCCGCTGGCCGACTGGGACATCGAGACCATCAACAGCTACGTCGCCACGCATGCCGTTCCGGTCAACCCGCTGCACGCCCGCGGCTATCCGTCGATCGGCTGTGAGCCCTGCACCCGCGCCATCAAGCCCGGCGAGCCCGAGCGCGCCGGCCGCTGGTGGTGGGAGAACGACGAGAAGCGCGAATGTGGTCTGCACGTTCCGGAAGCCGCCGCAAGCTCCATCATCCCCAATTCGAGCAGCGCCGCCTGAAGCTGGCGCGCTCGTCCCAAGACAAATCCTCCCGGAGACTGAAATGCCCCATATCCATCCGGAAACGGAACTGCATAACCCGCAGAGCGCCAAGCCGCCGCTCGATCCGCATCTGAAGGCACTGGAAAACGAAGCGATCCACATCTTCCGCGAAGTGGCCGCCGAGTTCGAACGCCCGGTCATGCTCTATTCGATCGGCAAGGATTCTTCCGTGCTGCTGCATCTGGCGCGCAAGGCCTTCTATCCCGGCCGCGTGCCCTTCCCGCTGCTGCACGTCAACACCGGCTGGAAATTCGCCGAGATGATCGCGTTCCGCAACGAGATCGTCGAGCGCTACGACCTCGACCTGATCGAGCACGTCAATCCGCGCGGTGCCGCCGAGAACGTTACGCCCTTCACCCACGGCTCGGCGCTCTATACCGACATCATGAAGACCGAGGCGCTGCGCCAGGCGCTCGACGCCGGCCAGTTCGACGCAGCCTTCGGCGGCGCGCGTCGCGACGAAGAGGCAAGCCGCGCCAAGGAGCGCATCTACTCCTTCCGCACGCCGGATCATCGCTGGGATCCGCGCAACCAGCGCCCGGAACTGTGGAACGTCTACAACGGCATGATCCGCAAGGGTGAGAGCGTGCGCGCCTTCCCGCTGTCCAACTGGACCGAAGTCGATATCTGGCGCTACATCCAGGCCGAGGACATTCCGATCGTTCCGCTTTACTTTGCTGAAAAGCGCCCGATTGTCGAACGCGACGGCATGATGATCCTCGCCGAAGATCCGCGCCTCGAACTCCTGCCGGGCGAGACCAAGCGCGAGGAAGTGATCCGCTTCCGCACGCTCGGCTGCTTCCCGCTGACCGGCGCCATCCGCTCGAACGCGACGACGCTCGACGACATCATCTCCGAACTCGAAACCGCGACCGTTTCCGAACGCCAGGGCCGCGCCATCGACCGTGACCAGTCCGGCTCGATGGAAAAGAAGAAGCGCGAAGGATATTTCTGATGACCGCAACCGCGAATGCCATCGACCACGTTGCAGCCGGCGAGGTTCTGGCCTTTCCGGCGCAGGAGCCGGCGCGCGCCACCCGTGACAGCCGCCCGCTTCGGCTCATCACCTGCGGCTCGGTCGACGACGGCAAGTCGACGCTGATCGGCCGCCTGCTCTGGGACACCAAGGCGGTCAAGGAAGACCAGGCGGCAACGCTGCAGCGCGATTCCAAAGGCAAGCAGAACGACCTCGGCCTCCCCGATTTCGCGCTGCTGCTCGACGGCCTCCAGGCGGAGCGCGAACAGGGCATCACCATCGACGTCGCCTATCGCTATTTCTCGACCGACAAGCGCTCCTTCATTGTCGCCGACACGCCCGGCCACGAGCAATACACCCGCAACATGGCAACCGGCGCCTCGACCGCCGACCTCGCCGTGCTGCTCGTCGATGCTCGCGTCGGCCTGCTTGAACAGACCCGCCGGCATGCGACGATCGCGACGCTGATGGGCATCAAGCAGTTCGTGCTGGCGGTCAACAAGATCGACCTGACTGACTACGACCGCGCCCGTTTCGAAGAGATCAGCCACGAGTTCCGCGAGCTGGCGCTGTCGCTTGGCATGCGCCAGGTCATCGCCATCCCGGTCTCGGCGCTGAAGGGCGAGAACGTCGTCTACGACGGCCGCGCCTCGATGCCCTGGTATGACGGCCCGACGCTGATCGAGGTACTGGAGCTGGCAACCACTCGTTCGGCCCAGACCGTTGGTTTCCGCCTGCCGGTGCAGCGCGTCTCGCGGCCCGGCGAAAGCTTCCGCGGCTATCAGGGCACGGTTGCCGGCGGCTCGGTGAAGCCCGGCGACAGTGTTGTCATCCTGCCCTCGGGCATGGTTGCCAACGTCACCAAGATCGTCACCTTCGATCTCGTGCGCAACGCAGCGGTCGCCGGCGACGCGATCACGCTCGTGCTCGACCGCCAGGTGGACGTCTCGCGCGGCGACATGATCGTGGCGATCGACAGCCAGCCGCTGACGGGCCTCTCCTTCGACGCGCAGCTCGTTGCGCTGCAGGCGGAAGGCATCCAGCCCGGCAAGCGCTACTGGCTGAAGAGCGGCAGCCGCCGCCAACGCGTCCAGGTACAGCCGGCAAGCCAGCTCGATCTGCAGACCGGCAAGTGGAACCAGGCCGACCAGCTGCCGATGAACGCCATCGGCAAGGTGCATCTTGCCTTCGACGAGCAGGCGATCTTCGACAGCTATGAGCAGAACCGCACCACCGGCGCCTTTATCCTGATCGACCCGGACACCAACAACACGGTGGCCGGCGGCATGATCACCGCCAAGCGCTCGGCGCTCGGCGGCATCCACACGGAAGATGCCCGCGTCATCCTCTCGCTGCCGGCCGACCTTGCCGACCAGCTGATGGCGACCGAACTCTTCGCCGGCCGCCGCGAGGAAGCCGAAGTCCGACGCGTGAGCGCCGGCCGCGCCGTCGAGATCATCGACGACATCGACGGTTGAGCGACATCACACACAGCAAAAGGGGGCCGAACGGCCCCCTTTTTTGTTTACTTGGGCGGTTGAGATCCGTCGGCGATCACTGCCGGCGCGCCTTTCTATGACGTGCCGGCGGCGTAGCACCTACCGGCGCCATCGTCTCAAAGCTGCTGCTCGATCGCGGGCAGAGTGATCGTCAGCGGCGCAGGATCCGCATGCTGCCAGAGCTGGTAGCCGACCACGCTGCCAAGGATGGCGGACCAAATGGCGATCTCGCGAAAGGTGAAAATCGGTTCCTTCAACATCCGGGCCTCTCGGGCAAAGACAAGTGTTGATGGAAATATCGCCCCTATTGTTCACACTGATAAGACACCGTTTGATGAACGCCGTGTTTCCATGTGAACGATAGCGCTTTCACCGACGACGTTACGCTGTCGGGCGCAAGCGTTCGGCCGCCGTCTTCGAAGCTTGTCCGCATGCACGAGACTGCCCCATTCCGGGACAGGACTGACGAATGCTTCACCTTGGCACGAGGTCGCCACAACCGAGCCTTCCAATCCGGTTTCGCATTCGTAATTTGGCGCATCGATCATGAGGATCGACAGGGCTGTTTCACCGTTTTCGAACGTCGTGGGACAGTCCGCCTGACCGTCACGTGCGGTAGGCCAAACAAGAAAGGGCCGCTGCGGGCCCTCTCCTGCTGTCACGTCTCCAACGCCCAGTCAGCGGGTGCTGACCACCGGCTCGGCCGTTTCGTCTTCCGTGCGGCTTGCGAAATAATTGGCAAGGAGCGCACCGGAAATGTTGTGCCATACGCTGAAAATCGCGCTCGGTACCGCTGCCACCGGCGAAAAATAGGTATTGGCGAGGGCCGCGCCGAGGCCACTGTTCTGCATGCCAACCTCAATGGCGATCGCCTTGCGCTTGGCAAGTGACAGCCCAGCCGCCTTGGCGGCGAAGAAGCCCAGGAGATAGCCGAGGCCATTGTGCAGGACGACAACGGCGAAGATCAGCAGCCCGGAGCTGGCGATCGCGCCCTTGCTGGCGCCGACGACGGCCGCAACGATCAAGACGATGCCGGCGACGCTGACGAGCGGCAGCGCAGGCACCGCTGCCTTGACTAGACCCGGCAACAGCTTCTGCAGGAAAAAGCCCAGCGCCAGCGGCAGCAACACCACCTTGACGATGCTCATGAACATCGCGGTCGCATCGACAGGCAGATACTGGCTCGCAAATGTCCAGACGAGGAACGGCGTGACGATCGGCGCAAGCAGCGTGGTGACGCTGGTGCAGGCGACCGAAAGTGCGACATCGCCCTTCGAGAGATAGGTCATGACATTGCTCGAGGTGCCGCCCGGGCAGCAACCGACGAGGATCACGCCGGCGGCCACCTCCGGCGACATCGGGATGACGGCCGTCAGCAGAACCGCGAGCAACGGCATGATGAGGAACTGCGAGACCACGCCGATACCGACCTCAAACGGACGCTTGGCGACTTCCTTGAAGTCGTCGAGCGAGATCGTCAGGCCCATGCCGAACATGATGATGCCGAGCAGGGTGACGATATAGGGCGTGACCTGCTTGAAAATATCCGGGAAGACGAACCCGAGAATGGCGAAAACAATGACCCAGAGCGCGAATGTGCGTCCGACAAACTGGGAAAACGATGCGACGGCCTTCAAAATCTTACTCCTTACGTGATGGCCGCTGTCTAGGTCCGCCCGCGGGCGGCTTCAACACGCTTCGAACAAAAAACGCCACCTGCCGCAACTTTGTGTCGATGAAACCGAAGAAACCGACATAAACGCGACGCATATGGACAGCGACCACGTCCTGGGGATATCAGGCAGATCAAGACAGCGAAAGCACGGGATCTTGAGGGAGACGACGATGACGAACCAGCCGGAAACGAGCGTGACGGTGGAAAAGCGCCAGAACGGCAAATGGTGCTTCGTCATCAAGCATCGCGGCGTCACCTACCCCGCACAGGGCAATTTCACCTCGATGCTGCAGGCGCAGGCCGTTGCCCAAACTGCGCTGAAGGCGCTCGAAAAGCAGGGCTGACCGGCCTACCGAGCGCTCCAGGGCCGATTGACGGCACGCAAACTCGTTTATCAGCGCACGCCAGGAGGCGTGCGCAGGGTGTCCCTATTCGGTTGCGGACCGAATGATGTTGCAGAGCCCCTCCTGCACCACCTGCTTGGTGGCCACCTGTCCCACCTGAATATCAAACATCGCATCAACCCGCGTGCCTGAACCGCGTTTGCGGGCGACGACCCGCAATGTCTGCAGGCGTCCGGAACCGGCCGTATCCTGATAGGCCTCGATGGTGCCGAGTGCCTTGTTGATCTCGATCCCGGAAAAGCCTTCCGCCGCGACGCCACGCGCCATGCGCTGAAGGGCGGTCTCGGGCTTCAGCTTCGGGAACTCCTGCCAGGTCTTGTAGAAGACCGGCGTCACCAGCGGCACGCCGTTTGCCTTGAAATTCTTCTCGCAGCTCTGCGCCGCCGCCACCGAATGGCCGGCCACCAGCAGAACCGCCGCAATGGATAGGTGTTTGATCGACATGTCCGTTCCTCGTCGTCAGCATCGAATGGCGGAAGGCTAGAGACTTCGCCGCTGGACCAACAGAGCGACCCGGCTGCAAATACACCTCTATTCGACCAACGGCTTGGAAGGGGCGACGAACGGCACCGGACTGCAGCAACGGAAATAGCCATCACCGTCAACCCAAACCGGGTGCGTCACAAAAATGTGCCGCATTGGTTGTGAATCCGTCAGCGAGGCTCTAAAGCTGGCTCGAAGGCTCCCTGAAACAGGATTGCGCTCATGAAGCTGGTGACCGGTAACTCCAACCGCGCCCTTGCCGAAGCCATTGCCAGATACCTCAATCTTCCCCTCACGGACTGTACGGTCGAGCGCTTCGCCGACCAGGAAGTCAACGTTCAGCTCCACGAGAACGTGCGCGGCGAGGACGTCTATATCCTCCAGTCGACGAGCACGCCCGCCGACGCCAACCTCATGGAACTCCTGATCCTGACCGATACGCTGCGCCGTTCGTCTGCGCGCCGGATCACCGCCGTCATCCCCTACTTCGGCTATGCCCGCCAGGACCGCCGGGCCACTGGCCGCACGCCGATTTCAGCCAAGCTGGTCGCCAACATGATCGCCGGTGCGGGTGTCAACCGGGTTATGACGCTGGATCTGCACACGGATCAGATTCAGGGCTTTTTCGATATACCGACCGACAACCTTTATTCGGCGCCGGTGATGACGCGCGATATCAAGGAGCGCTACGACGTCGGAAATCTCATGGTCGTTTCGCCAGATGTGGGCGGCGTGGCACGGGCGCGCGGCATCGCCAAGCGCATTGGCACCGATCTTGCGATCGTCGACAAGAGGCGCCCCCGCGCCGGCGTGTCGGAAGTCATGAACATCATTGGTGACGTCTCCGGGAAGACCTGCCTTTTGATCGACGACATCATCGATAGTGGCGGGACCTTGATCAATGCGGCTGACGCATTGCTGGAGGCGGGTGCACGAGAGGTCTCGGCATACATCACCCATGGCGTGCTCTCCAGGGGCGCCTGCGAGCGCATTGGTGCGAGCAACCTCAAGGAACTGGTGCTGACTGATTCCATTCAGGACACCGATGCGCAGCGTCAGACCGCCAATATCCGCCGGATCACCGTTGCGCCGCTGCTGGGCGAGGCCCTCGCCCGCACCGCCCGCGAGCAAAGCGTTTCAAGCCTTTTCAACTGACTGACGCAAACCGTGCAAGGCCGTTTTGGTTGGCCAGCCGGCGCTTGCCGATCAAAAAAGGACGCAATCTGCCCTTGCGTCCGAAACCACAGAAAGACGCGGCACAGGCGGCGAATACGTTCCCAACGGTGATGATTGAAGCGGCCTACTGTCGATCCGCGCACTGGCGTATATTTCGGGAAAGCTCGACTAAGCAATTGATTTGGCTGGTCGGAGTGGCAAGATTCGAACTTGCGACCCCCACGTCCCGAACGTGGTGCGCTACCAGACTGCGCTACACTCCGTGACCAGCGGCGCCTCTATAGAACAGGCATTTTGATTTCACAAGCGCCTATCTCGAAAAACATCGCGCCTTTCTCAAAAAATTTGTGACGGTGGAAAACGCAGGCGGAGAATGGCCCTTGTCTGCGCCGACAGCGCCCGGCAGCCCGCGTGATAGGGACTTTCTGCAACGCTTCATAATTTCCTGGAACAGGAGCCGTTGCGTGCATTTCCTTTCGTCTCTTTTGGCGCTAGAGGCTCAACGGAAAGCGCGGAAAACCAGGGGACACGGGTTTGCGCGCCATGCCTATTTCAGAACGAGAGCCAAAGGGGCAGAAACATGAACTTCCGCATGATGACGGTGGCGGGCCTCGCGCTCGTGCTCGCCGGCTGCACGACGACCGGAACGGGGATTTCCAGGAACGCGGTCGAAGCCCGTTGGCTCGGCCAGCCGGCCGGCGGCTTCTTCGCCCAATACGGTCCGCCGATCTCCGACGTCGAAAGCGGCAGCTCCACGGTCTATAGCTGGAAGGGCGGCTACAAGACCCGCAAGATCCCGGCACAGTACGAAACCACCAAGGACGGCAAGCGCGGCAAGCGCATTTCCTCGGCGCGCACCGAATATCTGAGCTGCGCCGTGCAGCTGACCGTCTCGTCCGACTACGTCATCCGCTCGATCCACATTGCCGGCGACCGCAAGCGCGCCGAAGGCCCGAGCTGGTGCGAAGAGTTCCTCGGCGCACCGGCCCAGACCAAGCCGGCGGCAACCGCAGGCTAACGCAACAAACAAAAAACCCGCCGGTGAAAATCGGCGGGGTTTTTCTAGGGGATTGCGTCGAACTCAGCCGTTGCTGTTGTCCTCGACGGGTGCGTCGGGACCGTTCTTCTTGATCGAGTCGATGGCGTTCTGCGCGCTGGCCTTGGTCTTGTAGCCCTCGGTCGAGAACATGATTTCGCTGTTGTACTTGAAGCGAACGCGGAACTCGCCAGCCTTGTCTTTGTAGATTTCGAATTTGTGAGCCATCTTCTCCCTCACACATGTTGGAATCAACGAAACTAGCGTGTCAGTTGCAGGGTGACTTGACAAGAGTGCATGCATATCCGGCGCGCGCGCTCGCCCAATGGATCAGCTGCCTGGAAAATGTGGCTGGGGCGCCAGGATTCGAACCTGGGAATGCCGGTACCAAAAACCGGTGCCTTACCGCTTGGCGACGCCCCAACGGATTGGCAGGACGATACGTCCGCCAAATCGAGCGCCTGATTATCAAAGCTCGCCGCCCGTCACAATCACTAAGTTGGCACTAAGTTGAATTTTCGGCGGATTTGTTGGCGACGACGCAGAACGGTCCTCACGGCGGGTACCGGATGTACCCTTTCCTTCGCTGGCCGCACCTCCTATTGTCCCGGCAGATGGAGAGTTTCATGAGCCAGTTTCGCGCCCGCCCCCCTGCCGTTCCAACCGTTCTCGTCGACGACGCGGTCGTCAGGGTCACCCGTTGGGATTTCGAGCCTGGGGCTGACACCGGCCACCATGTGCATGGGCTCGGCTATGTGGTGGTGCCGATGACCGACTGCCAGTTCCTGCTCGAGGAAGAGGCCGGCAGCCGGCGGGTCGACATCGCCAAGGGGGCCGCCTACCGCCGTGAGGCGGGCGTGGCGCACAATGTCGTCAATGCCGGAGCCGAGCCGATGTCGTTCATCGAGATCGAATACAAGTGAAATCCAGGAAGAGACGCATGCGGGGCCCGGATTTCGATCTCGATTTCAAGCCGGCCCATGGCGAGGCCGTGACGGTCGCCGACGACGTGCAGCGCATCACCGTCAACAATCCCGGTCCCTTCACCTTTCACGGAACCAACAGCTACATCGTCGGCAAGCGCTCCGTTGCCGTCATCGATCCCGGTCCCGATGACGAGGCACATTTCCAGGCGCTGATGACGGCGCTCGCCGGCCGCGAGGTTACCCATATCGCCGTCAGCCACACGCATCGCGACCACTCGCCGCTGGCGCGTCGGCTGAAGGCTGCCACAGGTGCGGTGATCGTCGGCGAAGGCCCACACCGCTCCGCCCGTCCCTTGCATGCGGGCGAGAGCAATCCCTTCGCCGAGAGTTCGGACATGGAATTCGTCCCCGATCTCGTACTTGCCGACGGCGGGCGTATCGAGGGTGACGGCTGGAGCCTGACGGGGCTTGCCACGCCCGGCCATACGGCCAACCACATGGCCTTCGCGCTCGATGGCACCGGTATTCTCTTTTCCGCCGACCATGTCATGGCCTGGGCGACGACGATCGTCGCGCCGCCGGATGGGGCCATGGCGGATTACATGGCCTCGCTCGAAAAGCTGCTTTCCCGCGACGAACGTCTCTACCTGCCCGGCCACGGCGGGCCGGTAAGCGAGCCTGCCTCTTTCCTGCGGGGCCTGCGCGCCCACCGCAAGATGCGCGAGCGCGCCGTGCTCGAACGCATCCGCGCCGGCGACAGCCATATCCCCGACATGGTCAAGGTCATCTATGCTTCCACCGACGTGCGGCTGCATGGGGCGGCTGCACTTTCGGTGCTCGCCCATCTCGAAGACCTGATCGAGCAGGGACGGATCGAGACCGATGGCCCGCCCTCGCTTCTCGGCGCCTATAGGCTGGCGCCCGGCGGAGCCGGCTGATCATGCGGCGCGAGGCCTACAGCTATCGCAACGATGCTTCCGTGCCCGCCTTTGCCGACGACAAGCCGGTAATCGTCTTCGACGGCGAATGCATCTTCTGTTCCGGCTGGGTGCGCTTCCTGCTTCGCCATGACCGGCAGGCGCAATATCGCTACCTCACCGCCCAGTCGCCGCTTGGCCAGGCGCTCTACCGGCACTACGGGCTCGATACCGTCCGTTTCGAGAGCAACATGCTGATCGAGGACGGCGTCGCCCGCTTCAAGTCCGACGGGTCGATCCGCACGCTTGCGCGGCTGGGCCTGCCGTGGTCGCTCGCCAACATTTTCCGGATCCTGCCCGCTGCCCTTCGCGATCCGCTCTATGATCTCGTGGCGAGAAACCGCTACCGCATCGCCGGCCGCCGCCAGAGCTGCATGGTGCCGACGCCCGAGGAGCGCGGACGCTTCATCGCATGACGACGGAGGACGTGGCCCAAGAGCAAAGCCTCTACCGCCAGATCCTCGGCCGGCGGTGGGACGACGTGCCCGCATCGATCCGCGCCCTGCATGACCGGCCAGAAGGGCATGCCACCTTTCGCGGGCGCGCGGTCATCGAGCGCGGTGGCTCGATAGGAGCGCGACTTGTCGCCTCAATCCTCGGCTTTCCCCGCGCCGGCGCGGACGTTCCGGTCGAAATCCACTTCGCATGCGGCAATGGTCGAGAAGTCTGGACCCGCCGCTTTGGCGGGAAAGTCCTGCGCAGTTCGCAACAAGGGGCCAAACGGCGGAACGAGGAACTGCTCGCGGAAGATTTCGGACCGTTCCGCGTCCTCTGCGCGCTGGAGCCCAGGGGAAACCGCCTGCACCTTTCGGTGCGCGCCTGGTCCTTCCTCGGCCTTCCACTCCCTCTGCTGTTTGCACCCGGTGGCCGGACTTTCGAGGAAGATCGCGACGGCCTGTTTCATTTCCACGTGGAGGTCGAAAGCCCGTTAACCGGTCTGATCGTGCATTATCGCGGCTGGCTACGACCAGCGGGCGAGCCGACGGACGACCTGTAGGACGAAGCGCTCGCAAACGAATGATGTTTTCTGGCGGGCTTTCGGCCGCTCAGTCTCCGGCAATGCCCAGCAGCTCGGCATCGAGCCCGCGCAGGAATTGGTCGGCGAAGGCGGCGCCCATGCCGAGATCATGAGGCCCGTAGCGCGAGGCGACCCGCAGGTCGACGAAGGTGGTCTCCGCCTCTTCACGCAGCCGGATCAACACATCGAAGCGGAAGCCGGCAATCAGCGTGCGCCATTCGCCCTGCAGCACGACATCGCTGGCGCGGCGGCCGGCAATCGCGCCTTCGAGAGCCATCTCCGGACGCGCCGCCGGAACGGGTACGTTTTCCGGCTCGGCGTTCGTGTCCGCGCCCGCATTCGGCCGCACTGCGAGATCCTCCAGATCGGCGCGGGCATTCTCGACCCCAAGCTCCTCGGTGATGCCGACGCGGTTCTGTTCGATGACATTGCGCACCCCCTGATAGACGCGGTCGAGCGCGCCGTCATAGCGCCGGCCGGTCAGAGCCGGATAGGCGAGGATCTGCGCTTCGCGGTCCTGAGGCGTTACCGCCGCCTTGCGCTTCAGCCAGCTCTCCTCGGCTTGCGGCACCTTGAGCCACGGCGGCGGCGTCACGGTATCCGTGCTGACGTCGTAGATCTCCGGGCGGGTCAGATACTGGACGACGCCATAGCCGATGAAGCCAAGCGCCGGCGCGGCATAAACAAGGGCTGCAGCAGACGCCAGACCACCGATCGCCGCAACCTGCCACAGGCGCGCCAGCCCGACGACGGCGAACAGCACGCCCAACAGGGCAAAGATGCCGGCCAGACCGATAAGGGCGAGGAAATGCGGCGTCGTCAGCGGTCCGAAGCGATGCGCCAGCAGCGACAGCACAAAGAGCAGGAAGGAGACACGGGCGAAGCGGCGCGCCCAATGGGCGGCAAAGGAATAGGGGCGCTCATACCGGACCATCATGTAGTTGAATCAATTCCCTGCCGCGAAACAGACCGCATTCTTAGACCATGCCCCGTGCCGAGGAAACAGGCAATGCGGCAGCTCGACACCGCGCGCCGGGCCTCCCTTATGCTTCGCCGCAAAATCGCCATTCTCGTTAACCACCTATCAACACATGGGAATGTGCCCGCGAGCCCGGGATTCGAAGGGCACGCGGCGTTCAATCGGAGGCAATGGCCGGCGCGCGGCAACAAGCGGGGGCGCTCGGCAATCGACGGAGAACCGACAATGGGCGCATCGCAAGCAGCCGTGGCCATCGCCACCCCCTCTGCCCTTCCGGCCGGAGACGGCGGCATCCCCATGGGGCTCCTTGAGCTCGAACTCTCCCTCGATGGTTTTTCCGGCAACAATGCCGATTTCACCAGCTTCGTCCGCACGGTCGCAGACAACGCCGGCGGCGAGTTTCTCTTTGCCCTACCCGCCTGCGATCTGATCGAAGACTGCCGGAGCATCGCCGTGCTCCGTATGGCTGACGTGGGAGGCGATGCTTCGATCCTGTTTGCCTGCCTCGACGAACAGGGCCGGGCCGTCCGCATCGAACATCCGAGCGACAGCACGCGCGACCTCGAGCGCTTTGCAGAGTCCTTTGTCGGCGTGCTCGAACGCATGTAACGCGGCTGCCCGCACAGGGAAAAATGGATCGTCCGACTTGAGCCCGGCGCGTTCGCGAGCTGCCGGGAAGGCTTTTCACAGGCTGCGCAAGCACGACCAGGCCGCCTCGCAGAGATCTTTTCCCACACTCGTCCGATGGGCCTCCGACACGGCAACAACCAGTCGGTGACGCCGCTTCGCGCACAACCGCGAACTCGACACAGAATCGCCGCCACTCGTTTCGATTCTCGATACAAGTCCCTATATTGATTGTGATTCGAGGCTTTGGTGCTGTGCCGCTCGATTGCTCACAGCGAGACGCACACCGCTACGGCTTCACACGACCCGGTTGTGCCCAGGAGGCGCGAGAACCATGATGACCCGATTGTCCATCCTTATCGCAGCTGCGCTTCTCTTAACGGCGTGCCAGACGATGACTCCGGAGGAAAGGCGCATCGCCGACGGCAACACCTGCGCATCCTACGGCTTCCGCCGCGGCACCGATGCGTTTGCCACCTGCCTGCAGCGGATCGAGCTCGACCGCCGCGCTGAATCGCGCGCCTTCCGCTATCAGAACGACATGATGATGTGGGGCTGGGACCGCCCCGTCATCGTCTCGCGACCGGTGATCGTCCAGGCCAAATGAGGCGATCACGGCCGAGCCAACGCCGCCTGGGCGGCGCTGGCTCTTGGCTTGTTACCCCTTGCCGTTGATTGCGGCCTGGGCTGCTGCGAGCCGGGCGATCGGCACGCGGAAGGGTGAACAGGAGACATAGTCGAGGCCGGCGTCTTCGCAGAAGCGGATCGAGGCCGGATCGCCGCCGTGTTCGCCGCAGATGCCGAGCTTCAGGCCGTTCTTGGTGCGACGACCACGCTCGGCGGCGATCTGGATCAGTTCCCCGACGCCATCGAAATCGAGCGAGACGAAGGGGTCCTGCTCGATGATGCCCTTCTGCTGGTAGGTCGCCAAGAACTGCGAGGCGTCGTCGCGCGAGATGCCGAAGGTCGTCTGCGTCAGGTCGTTGGTGCCGAAGGAGAAGAAATCGGCGGCTTCGGCAATCACACCGGCGCGCAGGGCTGCGCGCGGCAATTCGATCATCGTTCCGACCAGATAGTCGATACCGATGCCGGCTTCGCCGATCACCTCCTTGGCGACCGCATCGATGCGCGCCTTGACGTAATCGAGCTCGGCCTTGAGGCCGACGAGCGGCACCATGATTTCGGGAACGACGGCCGCTCCGGTCTCGTGCGCCGCTTCGACGGCCGCTTCGAAGATGGCGCGCGCCTGCATCTCGGCGATCTCCGGATAGGAAATCGCCAACCGGCAGCCGCGATGGCCGAGCATCGGATTAAACTCGTGCAGTTCGTCGACACGCTGGCGCAGTTCCGACGCATCGAGCGAGAGCGCGCCGGCCACGTCGGCAATCTCCTCGTCCGTCTTCGGCAGGAATTCGTGCAGCGGCGGGTCGAGCAGGCGGATCGTCACCGGCAGGCCGTGCATGATCGAGAACAGTTCGGCGAAATCCGAGCGCTGCATCGGCAGGAGCTTGGCGAGCGCCGAACGGCGACCGTCTTCGTCGTCGGCGAGGATCATCTCGCGCATGACGTTGATGCGGTCGTCCTCGAAGAACATGTGCTCCGTGCGGCAGAGGCCGATGCCTTCGGCACCGAAGGAGCGTGCGGCGCGCGCATCCGCCGGCGTTTCGGCATTGGTTCTCACCGTCATGCGGCGCGTCGCGTCCGCCCAGGCCATGATCTTGCCGAAGTCGCCGGAAAGTTCCGGCTGCAACATGGCGATCGCGCCCTTCAACACCTGGCCGGACGAGCCGTCGATGGTGATGATGTCGCCCTTCCTGAGCGTTACGCCGCCGGCGGTCAGCGTTTCGTTGCGAAGGTCGACACGAATGCTGCCGGCGCCCGAAACGCAAGGGGTGCCCATGCCGCGGGCAACGACGGCGGCGTGGCTGGTCATGCCGCCACGGGTCGTCAGAATGCCTTCGGCGGCATGCATGCCGTGGATGTCTTCAGGGCTGGTCTCGACGCGGACGAGGATGACCTTGCGGCCTTCCTTGTCGGCCTGCACCGCCTCCTCCGAGGTAAAGACGATCTCGCCGGTCGCAGCCCCCGGCGAGGCCGGAAGGCCCGAGCCGATGA
Organism: Ensifer sp. ZNC0028; assembly: GCF_000799055.1. Taxonomy (NCBI): domain Bacteria; kingdom Pseudomonadati; phylum Pseudomonadota; class Alphaproteobacteria; order Hyphomicrobiales; family Rhizobiaceae; genus Ensifer; species Ensifer sp. ZNC0028. Next base: position 1,729 of record NZ_JTLA01000056.1, on the reverse strand, counting down.
TGTCGCGGCGTGCGTGCGGATCGATGGTCGGGTGGAGCAGCTGGTCGAGCGAGGCGGGATCGATGCGGGCGACGGCCTCCTGTTCGGAGATCAGCCCCTCCTCCGCCATGTCGACCGCAACCTTCAGCGCCGCCTTGGCGGTGCGCTTGCCGGAGCGCGTCTGCAGCATCCAGAGCGTGCCGCGCTCGATGGTGAATTCGAGATCCTGCATATCGCGATAGTGGCGCTCCAGCGTATCGCAGATCGAACGAAACTCGGCGAAGGCCTCCGGCATCAGCTTTTCCAGCGACGGCTTGTCGGAACCGGAACCGATGCGCGCGGCTTCAGTGATATTCTGCGGCGTGCGAATGCCGGCAACGACGTCCTCGCCCTGCGCGTTGACCAGAAACTCGCCGTAAAGCTCGTTCTCGCCGGTCGACGGGTTGCGGGTGAAGGCAACGCCGGTCGCCGAGGAATTGCCGAGATTGCCGAAGACCATCGCCTGGACGTTGACGGCGGTGCCCCAGGCGGCGGGGATGGCGTGCAGGTGGCGATAGGTGATCGCCCGCGGGTTCATCCAGCTCGAAAACACGGCGCCGATCGCGCCCCAGAGCTGAACCTCCGGGTCCTGCGGAAAGGGTTCGCCGAGCGCTTCCTCGATAGCTTCCTTGTAGCGGGCGATGACGCTCTGCCACTCGACAGCGGAAAGCTCGGTATCCTGCTCATGCCCGAGGCGCGCCTTCTCGTCCTCGAGGATTTCCTCGAAAACGTCGTGGTCGACGCCCATGACGACGTCGCCATACATCTGGATGAAGCGGCGATAGCTGTCCCAGGCAAAGCGCGCGTCGCCTGCGTCGTGACCGAGCGCATGCACCGACTGATCGTTGAGACCGAGGTTGAGAACCGTGTCCATCATGCCGGGCATGGACGCGCGTGCGCCCGAGCGAACCGAAAGCAGCAGCGGCCGGGCGGTGTCGCCGAAGACGCGGCCGGTCACCTCTTCCATCCGGCTGATCCCCTCGCGCACCTGGTCGCGCAAGCCATCCGGCATCTGCCTTTCATTGTCGAAGAAGCTGTTGCAGGCATCGGTGATGATCGTCAGGCCCGGCGGAACCGGCAGCCCGAGATTGCACATTTCGGCAAGGTTGGCACCCTTGCCACCCAAGCGTTCACGATCACCCGCACGTCCCTCGGCCTTGCCCCCACCGAAGGTATAAACCCATTTCGTCATGCCTGCTCTCCACCCAGAAACAGTCTTTAATGACGATTTACAGTATATGCTTCAGGCTGAAAATGCACCCGGCGAAGATTTATGCTGCAGCGCATCATTTTCTGTAACATTGCTACACATCGCGCTTCACTTCTCACAAAACGTGTCGGTGGCTTTAAATTGCAGCCGAAATTCCTGAAAAGGCTGCGCCACGCCAGCCGATCCGACATTGCCCTGAACATAACAATTATCTAATATATAGATGCGCGATGGGGGTGCATCCAGGAATATCCCGTCATGGCAATCCGTTTCCGTCTCGATGGCTCGGAGGGTCGGTCATGAGGTGGCGTGCAGATCTGACAACCTGGCTGCTTTCGGCGCTCATGGTCCTTTTCACCATGGGAAACGCCTTTGCCGAGGAAAACGGCAAGCGGCTGGCGCTCGTCGTCGGCATGAGCAACTACGTGCTCGCCGGAACCTTGCCCAATGCCGCCCGCGATGCGGAAGCATTCAACACCTTCCTCAAGGGCCAGGGGTTCG
>NZ_JTLA01000006.1:0-20541 GCF_000799055.1 Ensifer sp. ZNC0028 | reverse complement strand
ATTCCATGGGCTCCGGCTCGGCTGCGACGATTGCGTCGGCTGCCTGTGCGCCGGAAACTGCTGCGAGAGCTGCAGCGGAGCCGAGAAGAAGGCTCTTGATGTTCATTTCTGACCTCCAGTCAAAAGTTTCAAACGGGTCTGGGTATTTTGCTGAAGGACAGCTTTCCCTGCCCCATCCCCAACGTTCAAGAAGTCGGACGATCAACCGCCCTTGCTTCCGGAGTTGAAAATACAAGACCGGATCATCGGCGCAACGTCCAACTGGCGAGTTCACCTCCTTTGCATCGCCCTTCGCCGAGCCCTGTTGCTGAAACGACACAAAATCGCCGCAGACCCCCGAAGAAAATTAACAAAGCATTAAGAAAACCCTTTGCTGACGGGGGGTTAGCATAGGGAAGACGGAGGTCGCCTGTTTCAGAAAGAGGCAGAAACCCGCCTAAAACAGGGGAAAAGCTGGACGCGAACTTCGATTCAGATGACCCGCAGAATGCCTAAAACAGCATTCGCTCTAAAAAAGCGCTTCGTGAAGAAAGGATGGAGGGCTGAGGAATCGGCAGAATCAACGCAGAGATTCGCGAAACGCCCTGCACAAGTGATTCTGGACGCTGTGAACGCCAGCACCGCGCAGCATCAAAAATGCGCGAGCGACTACAGCGAATTGCCGCCACGACCAATGAACCACGACGAGTGAAATTCTGCGAGAGATAGCCGAAACCATATGCTTGCTCGAAGCGGCAGAGCGCAAAGGGTATGGGCTGCTTGGGATAGTGGCGGAGAAGAAGGGATTCGAACCCTCGATACCGTTTCCGGTATACTCCCTTAGCAGGGGAGCGCCTTCGACCACTCGGCCACCTCTCCGTTAGCGCCTGACTAGTGTCAGTCCGCGGCCAATGCAAGATTTTTTTGTCGGTTTCCGGGAAAACCTCGCATTTTCGTGTGGGCCGATCGGCAAGTCCGGCCGCACCGCGTTGTGTTCGCCCTCATCTTCCCGGGCAAGGCCGGTGTACGCGGCAATGTGATTCCGTGTCGGCGCAGTCGTGTGCTCCTTACGATTTGCGCGCGAGCCGTTCGATTGCCTGTTGAGTCGCAGCACCAAACTCGCCGTCGACCGGGCCACCATAATACCCACGGTCCTTCAAGAGGCTCTGCATTTCCTTGCGGAAGGCCGGTGTGAAGTTGTTGGGCTGGTTCTTCAGTTCATCGAGCTTGGCCGGATCCCCACCCTCGACGCTGGCCGCTGCCCAGCGAACCGCCTCCTTCGCGTCCGCCTTGGTGCCAAGGCCATAATCATAGAGGCGACTGAGGTTGCCCATCGCATAGGCGCTACCGGCGTTGGCCGCCATCTCGTACCAGGTGCGGGCCTGCACATAGTCCTGCGCGACACCGTTGCCGATATCGTAGAACCAGCCGAGCAGCGCCATGGAATAGGAATCGCCCACATTGGCCGCCTTCTCGTACCAGACCTTGGCATCCGGGTAGCTCTGCTCGGTTCCCAGCCCATTCTGATAGGCCCAGCCGAGCGACGACATCGCGTTGGCGTCGCCACTTTCGGCTGCTTTCTTGTACCAGGCGAGCGATTGTCCGAGGTCTTTCGGCAGGCCAAGGCCCTCGCGGTAGAACCAGCCCATCGTCGCCATGGCATTGGCGTATCCCTGATTGGCGGCCAGTTCATACCACCGGGCGGCTTCCGCATAGTCCTGTGCGATGCCGCCATAGCCCTCGCGATAGAGCCAGCCGAGCGAAGCCTGGCCATAAGCATTGCCGGCTCGGGCCGCCTGGTCGAACATGCGCTTGCCCTCGTCGACATCCACCGGCCCATCGGTCCCGTACACCGAAAACCAGGCGAGATTGGTCAAGGCATACATGTTGCCGCCGTCGGCGGCCTTGCGGTAGTTGCGCCGCGCCTCGACATAGTTGCGCCCGGCGTCCTGCGCGCGACCCAACATATTGACGAGCATCATATCGTCAGGGTTCTCGTTGACGGCCTGGGCGCAAGCGGTGAGCGCCCGCTCGGCATCGAGTTTCAGGAAATTGACCCCGAGGAAACCGGGCATCGACTGGGGCTCGCCGGCAAGCAGATAGCAATCGCGCGAAGCCTGGGTGTCCTTGCCGGTCGGCGAAACATTGAGGCCCTTCTGCGGCTCGAGGGCTGCAATCTGCTGCTCGGCCTCTGCCTTGTGTTGGCTGTCAGGGTAGCGCTCGATGAAGCGCGTCAGCGCCGCCGCATCGGTCGACTGCTTCAAGGCTTCCCATGCAATCTCGTCCGGCGTCACGCTCGATGTCTGCTCGGCTTCGCTCAAGAGCTTCAGTTTCTTTTCGGCGAGCATCTTATAGACCGGGTCCGAGCCATGCTTGGCCAGAAAGGCGGTCAGCAGGTCCTTGTCGGCGAGATCACGGATGTTTTGCCAGTCGGCAGCCGCTTCCGATTGGCTGTTCGGCGACAGCTGTCCGCCATTGTTGGTGACGGTGATGTTCACTTCTTTGATGTTGAGAAAAATCTGGGCGCCACCGAGCGAGCCGTAGACGAAAGGCTCCTGGCCGCGATTTGTCACCGAAACCACCTCGTCGCGCACCTTGCCGAGCGCAATGCGGACATCGACACCCGGCTCGGTCAGATATTTGGCGAGTGCCGTGGCGAAAGGGCTGTTCTTGCCCTCCCCGTCGAGCGCGACCGTGCCGGCCTTGGAAGCAAACGCAACGAGAAGATCGGCCGATTCGGGCTCGACGCGCGCCAGTCCACGCGAAACGGCCCTGGTCGAGATCGAGCGCGTCATGCTCTGCTCGAAGGGATTGTTGCGACAGGCGTCGAGGATCACAAGCTTGAGCTTGGTTGCCCCTTCGAGCGAGCGCTGAACCCGGTCGAGGTCGATCGCCTCGTCCTCGACATCCTTGTCAGTCTTCAGTTGCACGTCGACGGGAAGCAGGAAGTTCTCGCCGTTCATTTCCATGCCATGGCCGGAATAATAGACGATCGCAACTTCGGCACCGGTCGCGAGATCCTCGAAGTCGCGCAGCGCCTTGACCATGTCCTGGCGACCAACGTCGTGAACCGTCGTCACCGAATCAAATCCGGCGTCCTCGAAGGAAGCCTTCATCAGCTCGACGTCGTTGGCGGGATTGTTCAGCGGCGACGTCGCTGCATATTTCTCATTGCCGATCAGCAGCGCGACGCGCTTTGCCGCCCACGCTCCGGCGGGCATCGACACGAACAGCGCCACACAGATGATCGAAAGCGGCAGCCACCGCCGCGAAAGCCCCAAGGCCATGCTATTCCCTCCGGCACCGACCATCGTTTTCCGCCTTGCCCGGCTTCAACGACAGACGACGCCTCGCCCGATTGCCCTCGGAAGCTGCCATCGGCGCTCCCGGTCTTGCCTGACGAAAGTATTACGTATGAGGTTGGGGCTTTCAATGTCGGCGCACGCCATATTTTAGCGCTGATGCCTGCCGATGGCACAAGGTCTAAGCAAGTCGGCACGCTTAGCTCAATCACGGTGGCGAAACGGCGAGTCCTTCTAGAGCACCACAGATCCGCCGAGGGCTGCGCTGATACGGAGCTTGCAATGTCGATGAAAATGCATGTCGCCGAGGGGAAGCCCGGCCAGCTCTCTACGACCCATCAGCATTATTTCATCGAGCGGCCGTGCCGGATCCTCGTCATCGGCCAGCACCTGAAGGCCAAGACCAAGTACCAATGCCTGCTGCGCCATATCTCGGTTGCCGGCGCAATGTTGGATTTCAACGCGGCGATCCTGATACCGAAACACTTTTTCCTCGAGATAGAGGGGTTCAAAGAGGAAATCGGGTGTTCGCAGGTCCATCGCGAAGGTACGGAACTCGGGGTGCGGTTCAACATGCTGCTTTCGGCCGACTTCCTGAGACGCCTGATCCGCATCCAGTTTTCGAGCGGCGGTCTTTGAACCTCCAATCCAGGCAACGCTGACATTAGATTTTTAGTGATCGATTTCAGGGGATTGCAAGTTTCTTCTGCAAAACTGATTCTAGCATCGGTGGAAATCGCCCACCGATATGATGTGGGACAAATGAATTGTCCGGGGTCTTGGCATGCGGTCAGAGGTTGATCGCGCCGTCCGACCCGGCACTGGCGGAGACAGACGCATGCAGAACCAGACGATGTATTCCTGCGTCCCCTCGCCTTTTTACGAGCGGCGCTACGAGCGTTTCTCCATCGGCCATGCGGGCACATTGACTGCCGTGCAGCCGGGGCTCGGAAGCGTCTCGGTCCGCTCCTGCCGGATGATCGACATATCGCGCGGCGGCGCCAGCTTTGCCGTCGACACCAATATCGGCCTGCCGCAACACTATTATCTGCACATCGTCGGCACGTCGCTTCGGATCGGCTGCGCCGAGGTCTATCGGAACGGCGAGCGCATCGGCGTGCAGTTCATCAAGCCGATCGAGCAGACCTTGCTGCGCGAAATCATCCGACAGGAATTCTTCACCGGGCAAGTGAAGAACGCCAAGCCGCGGCGATAGGCCGACGCCGACTGCAAGGCGAAAGGCCGCGGATTCCGGCAGCTTTTCTTTCGGCAGCGATTCCGCTTTGACGAAGCATGCGATAAGTTCTCCGTTACTTCATTCGAACGGGGCCTTATCTTCAGCATGTCCGCATTCTCTCGCTTCACGCCGCTCATCCAATCCCTTCCATCCACCATCCCCTTCGTCGGGCCGGAGGCGATCGAACGCCAGCGCGGGCGCGCGATCGCGGCGCGCATCGGCGCCAACGAAAGCGGCTTCGGTCCGGCCGAGAGCGTGCTGTCGGCGATGCGGGAAGCGGCGAGCGGGACCTGGAAATATGCCGACCCTGAGAATCACGATCTGAAGCAGGCGCTTGCAGCCCATCTCGGAACCAGCCCGGCCAATCTCGCGATCGGCGAAGGCATCGACGGACTGCTCGGCCAGATCGTCCGCATGGTGATCGAGCCGAGCATGCCGGTCGTCACCTCGCTTGGCGCCTACCCCACCTTCAACTACCACGTCGTCGGCCATGGCGGCCGGCTCGTCACCATGCCCTATGCGAGCGACCGGGAAGACCTCGACGGATTGCTGGCAGCTGTGAAGCAGGAAAATGCGCCGCTCGTCTATTTCGCCAATCCCGACAATCCGATGGGAAGCTGGTGGTCGGCCGAACGCATTGTTGAATTTGCTAGGGCCTTGCCCGAGACGACGCTCTTCATTCTGGATGAAGCCTATTGCGAAACCGCGCCGGCCGATGCGCTGCCGCCGATCGACGCCCTGATCGACATGCCGAACGTGGTGCGCACGCGCACGTTCTCGAAGGCCTACGGGCTTGCGGGTTCGCGCGTCGGCTATGTGATCAGCACTCCGGGCACGGCCCAGGCTTTCGACAAGATCCGCAACCATTTCGGCATGAACCGGATCGGCGTCGCCGCGGCGATCGCAGCGCTTGCGGACCAGGCGTATCTGAAGGAAGTGACGACCAAGATTGCAGAGTCGCGGCAGCGTATCGCCGCCATCGCCACGCGAAATGGCCTTGCGCCGCTCGTCTCGGCCACCAACTTCGTGGCTGTCGATTGCGGCAGGGACGCGGTCTATGCCCGCGCGATCGTCGATACCTTGATGAGCGACCACGGCATCTTCATAAGGATGCCCGGGGTCGCGCCGCTCAATCGCTGCATCCGGATCAGCACCGGACCAGAGACGGAGATGGCCCTGCTCGAAGCGGCCATGCCCGCGGTTTTGAAGAAACTCGCCTGACGCCTTGTCTCAAGGCCCAGCTTGCGGCGCCGCCTGTCCGATCAGTGGACCGTCATCCATTCGCGAGCGGCGCGCAGTGCTGCTGCGAGATCCGGCTTGCTCATCGTCATAGCCAGGTCCGCGCGCAGATCGACGGCGCGGTCGCACCCCTTGATCGCCGCGATGTTCAGCCACTTGTGGGCGGCGACGAGATCGACCGGGCGTCCGTGGCCGGTCGCATAGGCCAGACCCATGTCGCAAAAGGTTTCCGCCTGGTTGTCACCACCCATCGCGGCATCCGAAGCAATCTGCATATCAAAGCGTGCCATTGTCGTGTCCCTGTCTTGCCTGGTTGGTTTTTCCGAAGCGGCCCGCCCGTTTGGGGCGGACCATGCTCCAGATCAGCACTTGTTTTGGTCCCTGTTCGACCTTGCCTCTTTGCGGGCCTTTCCGAAGCGCTCCGTCTTTTTGCGGTGTCGTCCTCGGTGGTTTTTCGGAGCGTTTCGTTCCGCTCGTCTTATGGCTTCACTATGCCTTACGGGTTTCAATGGGCGCTTAAAATGCATGCTTAATTTGCGACAAACAAAGTTCAAACGCTTGGTAAACTTGAGTTTTTGTTAAACATCGGAAGGCCGGAAATCCGGCGCATTCGCCTCAAAATTTACGAAAAATTCAATCGGCGATTTCAACCAAACGCTAACCACGAAAAGATCGGCGCCCGCGAAGTCTGCGCAATTCCTTGCGCAAGAAGCGCTTAAAACCGTCCAGGAAAAAGCGGCGAAAGCCGCGATTCGGCTTGTTTACCTTTACGTGCGCGTAAGCTATCTTTGCCCGCGGCGGTGAGGAGACTGCCTTTTCATACGAGGACATCTAGGGCTGTCGGCGGAGCGGACCACGCCGGCAGGCTCGATCTGGAGGACACGAATGCTACGCACATTGCTCATCGCCGCGACGCTGGCTCTCAGCATTGCCGGAACGGCCACGGCGGCGGAACCGATCTTAGGCAACTGGAAGACGGCGAGCGGCGCCACGGCGGAAATCGCCCCTTGCGGCGGCGCTTTCTGCATCACGCTGAAGACCGGCAAGCACGCCGGCAAGCGCATCGGCAATCTTTCGGGCGCCGACGGCAGCTATTCGGGCGAAATCACCGATCCGGATACCGACAAGACCTATAGCGGTTCCGGCGCGGTTAACGGCAATTCGCTGAAGATGAAGGGCTGCGTGCTGAAGGTGCTGTGCAAATCGCAGACCTGGACCCGTCTCTAATAGAACAGAGCGCGCGGCAGAAATCGCAGTCATGACGAAGACGATGAAAGGGTAGCCGATGGCTGCCCTTTTTTCATGCGCGCAAAGGACGGACCGAGCGGCTTGTCGCCAGCGCCTTCAAGGGGTGTTTTGAAATGACCGGAGGCTAGCCGCCCGTTTCTCCCGGGCACCGGCGCCGGGGTCGGCCACCTCTTGGTTCCATGGAAGTGCAACCGAAGATGAACGCCAGATGAACGGACATCTCAGCATCAATTCAGTTTGGGTATGCGAAAACACACTCAATCGATTTGAACCTGCCTCCAGACAACGGACAGAACCATGGATATCCTCGCTCGGCGCCTCACCATCATCAGCCTTCTGATGGTCGTTTTCGCTGTCTCTCTTGCCGCCGCGGTCAGCGCTGACACCGAACGTCGCCGCAGCAATACCTATCTCGGTTCGCTGACCGATTGCACCGTTCACACGGCACAGTACTGCCAGGCCAAGCTCTAACGCAGCCAGGCGGGCTAAGTTCCAGAGCCCCAACCGAAACCGATCACTTCGTGGTCTGATGGAGAGACGAACATGCTGGCAGCACTTTCGACTTCGGCCTTTCTGTCGCTGCGCGTCCTGGCGCTCGCAAGCCTGCTGATGGCGCCGGTCGGGGCGCTCGCCTATTCCAAGGCCAGCGGTACCGGCATCGGCAAGCAGGGCGCGGGCCTTGTCCTCTTCGTCACCCTGCAGCGCCAGGCCATGACCTGACGGAACGCTATGGATCGGAACCACGAGCTGTAAAGGGCGCGCATCGCGCCCTTTTGTTTTGGCCGACTTGCGCATCCGCGCGCCGCTTACCTATCCTTGGGTCTCCAGAGGATTCGTCACAGCCAAGGCCACCAGACCCGAACCGATGCCCGCCTATCTCATCTACGCCCTCGCCGCCCTTGCCGAAATCGCCGGCTGCTTTGCCTTCTGGGCATGGCTGAAGCTCGACAAGTCTGCCCTCTGGCTCGCTCCCGGCATGGTGTCGCTGGCGCTCTTTGCCTGGCTGCTCACATTGATCGACAGCGAGGCTGCCGGCCGCGCCTATGCGGCCTATGGCGGCGTCTATATCGCCGCGTCGCTGCTCTGGCTCTGGCTGGCGGAAGGTGTCAGGCCGGACCGCTGGGATCTCACCGGCATGGCGGTCGCGCTGATCGGCAGTGCGATCATCCTCGCCGGACCGCGTTGAGCGACGAACCCCAAGTCGCCTCGCGGTTGTGGGTGCCGCCATCTTGTCGTTTGCTTGTCAGAAGCCGCAGCCTATAATGCGACATGAACAAGCGAATCTCTGCACACTCCGTCCTTTCCACAGCAACGCCCGAGCCTTTCGAGCCGCAGTACTTCGATGATCCCGCGGCCGCCGTCGATTGCCTCGAGGCGCTTTACGAACGCAATACCCGGTTCCTCTGCGACGCGTTCGAGGAGCTGGGCAAGGGCGGCAAGCCGCTGACCCGTTATCGCGCCTGCTACCCGCAGGTCAGCATCGAGACGAGCAGCTTTGGCCATGTCGATTCCCGTCTTTCCTATGGTTATGTCAGTGCGCCCGGCGTTTATACGACGACGATCACCCGGCCAAAACTCTTCCGGCACTATCTGAAAGAGCAACTCGGGCTGCTGACCCGCAATCATGGTCTCGGCGTCACCGTTTCGGAATCGGCCACTCCGATCCCGCTGCATTTCGCCTTCGGCGAAAGCGCCTATGTCGAGGCATCGGCCGCCAACGCCATCGACATCCCCTTGCGCGACCTGTTCGATGCACCCGACCTGACGACCACGGACGACGAAATCGCCAACGGCTCCTACGAGCCGGGTCCGGGCGAGCCGTCACCGCTCGCGCCGTTCACCGCGCAGCGTATCGACTATTCGCTGGCGCGGCTCAGCCACTACACGGCAACGAGCGCCAATCACTTCCAGAACTTCGTGCTTTTCACCAACTACCAGTTCTACGTCGACGAGTTCTGCGCCTGGGCCCGGCAGCAGATGGCAGAAGGCGGCAACGGCTACACCGCCTTCGTCGAGCCCGGCAACATCGTGACACCTGCCGGTGCCAGCAAGCCGGAGACGGACTTCACCCTCCCCCGGTTGCCGCAGATGCCGGCCTATCACCTGAAGAAGAAGGGCCACGGCGGCATCACGATGGTCAATATCGGCGTCGGTCCGTCCAACGCCAAGACGATCACCGACCATATCGCCGTGCTGCGCCCGCACGTTTGGCTGATGCTCGGCCACTGCGCCGGCTTGCGCAACAGCCAGCGGCTCGGCGACTACGTGCTTGCCCATGCCTATATGCGTGAGGATCACGTGCTCGACGACGACCTGCCGGTCTGGATCCCGCTGCCGGCGCTTGCAGAAGTGCAAGTGGCGTTGCAGGACGCCGTGGCGGAAGTGACCGGTTATCGCGACTACGATCTCAAGCAGATCATGCGCACGGGAACCGTCGCCACCATCGACAACCGCAACTGGGAGCTTCGCGACCAGCGCGGCCCGGTCAAGCGGCTGTCGCAGGCGCGCGCCATTGCGCTCGACATGGAATCGGCAACGATCGCCGCCAACGGTTTCCGCTTCCGCGTGCCCTATGGAACGCTGCTGTGCGTTTCCGACAAGCCGCTGCACGGCGAATTGAAGCTGCCGGGCATGGCGACGGCCTTCTACAAGACGCAGGTCAGCCAGCATTTGAAGATCGGCATCCTGGCGCTGCAGAAGCTCGCGGCGATGCCACCGGAAAAGCTGCATTCCCGCAAGCTCAGAAGCTTCTACGAAACCTCGTTCCAGTAGAGGCCGGAACGTCGCCAGAACATTGCCCCCACGGCATGACGCTCTAGCGACGTTTTCCCAGAACCATCGACAACAGCGTGCCCGCGACCGCGGACACGATAATCAGAAGATGCGCGTTGACGCCGGCAGTCGCCAGCAGGTCAAGGCCCGCCCGACCGGCGGGGGCGCCGAAGGAAACGGCGCCGGCCGCAATCGCCGCCGGATAGGTGCCGACGCCGGCCGGCGCATGCATCGGCAGCACCGACGAGAGCTCGCCTCCGAGCGCGCCGCCAAAACTGGCCGCAATCGGCGCAACGCCCATGAACGCCAGCACCCAGGCGAGCACGATCACCTTGACCGCCCAGTTGAGGATGGTCATGCCCCAGGCGCGAAGGAATGCAGCCACGGTGCCCGGCAGGCCCGCCTCCAATTCCTCGACGACCGGCTCAAGCTTTGCCGGCAGAAGCCGGCGCGCCAGCGCGATCGCATGGTCCTTCAAGAGAAAAAAGAGAAACGGCGAGACGAGCGCTGCAAACCAGACGAGCCAGAGCGCGACCGACCCTCTGCCGAAGACCAAGCCGACGACGGCAACGACCAGGAGCGCATGCAGGTCGAGCAGGCGCATGACCAGAAGGGCGGCCGTGCCCCTGGCGAGCGGGACGGAAAACTCCGAACGCATCAGCAACGGAAAGCTGGTCTCGCCGGCCCGAAACGGCAGCATGATGTTCAGGAGATTGTGGACCTGGGTGACGCGAAAGAGCGGCAGGAAGCGCCCCGACGTTTCGTTCGGGAAGTAATCGTAGATGCGATAGCAGCGGATGAAGTAGGTCGCGATGAGGAGCAAGAGGGCCGCAGACGCGGCACCAAGGCCGATTTCGGACCACTGACGCAAGAGCGCCGGCCAGCCCCAGAACCATTCGACGAAGGCCGCGTAGGCTGCAATGGCGCCCGCCGACAGCAATGTCATCCGGTTGCGGACGAGCCAGGATCGCCGGTCAGGCTCGCAATCCGATGTCATCAGGCCTCGATTTCCCGTGTTGAAGGGCAAGATTGAACGTTGGTTATCACCGATATCTGTGCAAGAAAATGTTTATGTAAGCACAGTCCAATTCTTGCGGCAGCGCGAGCGCCGTATGTATGAGCGGTTCCCATGCATTCCATAGAGCTATCCGTCGTCATTCCCGTATTCAACGAAGAAGACAGCATTCAGCCGCTGATTACGCGGGTCCGCGATGCACTGACGAATTTTCCGACCCCTTGGGAACTGATCCTCGTCGACGACGGCAGCACCGATCGAACGCTCGTGAATGCAAGAAAGGCGCTTTCCGATCCCGGCATCGACCTCAAGATCGTTGAGCTGCAGAAGAACTTCGGACAGACGGCAGCCATGCAGGCCGGCATCGACGCTGCCGCCGGCCGCCTGATCGCCACGCTCGACGGCGACCTGCAGAACGACCCTGCCGATATTCCCGAGATGGTCACCGCGATCGAGGAGCGTCAGCTCGACCTGCTCGTCGGCTGGCGAAAGAACCGACAGGATGGCCTGTTCCTTCGGAAAATCCCGTCCTGGTGCGCCAATCGGCTGATCGGCAAGATCACCGGCGTCCGGCTTCACGACTATGGCTGCAGCCTGAAGGTCTATCGCGCGTCGATCATCAAGCAGGTGAAGCTGATGGGCGAAATGCACCGCTTTATCCCCGCCTGGGTCGCAGGCGTCGTGCCGAGCAGCCGCATCGGCGAATTGCCCGTAACCCACCACGCGCGGCAGCATGGCCAGTCCAAATACGGGATCTCCAGAACCTTCCGGGTGATTCTCGATCTCCTGTCGGTGCTGTTCTTCATGCGCTACAAGGCGCGCCCGGGACACTTCTTCGGTTCGATTGGGCTTGCGGCGGGCGCACTCAGCGGCCTGATCCTGCTCTATCTCGGCTTCGACAAGTTCGTGCTCGGCAACGATATCGGAACCCGGCCGATGCTGATCGTCGGGGTGATGTTGTTCCTCTCGTCGGTGCAGCTCATCACCACAGGCATTCTAGCGGAGATGATGGCGCGCACCTATTTCAGCGACGACGGCACGACGAGCTATATCGTCCGGCAGGTCTTCGTGCGGGACCAGACAGATGCTTGAGGCCGTCAACCGCCGGCCAAACCTGGTCCTTGCGCTGATCGCGGGCTACTTCCTGCTGTGCATCGCACTCAGGCTTTCCGCCTCGACGTCGCTCGAGATCGACGAATCCGAGCAGGCCTATGTCTCGCAGTTCCTGATGCTCGGCTACGGTTCGCAACCGCCTTTCTACAACTGGCTGCAATACGGGCTGACCTCGCTGTTTGGCCCGTCGGTGGCCACGATGACCGTGCTCAAGAACGGTCTGCTGTTCCTCAGTTGTCTCTTCTTCGGCCTCGCGTCCCGTGAGGTCGTCGGCGACCGGCGCCTCGCAGCCATTGCGACAATGGGCGTCCTCGCGCTCCCGCCGATCTTCCTGCTTGCCCAGCGTGACCTCTCGCACACGGTCGCCGCGCTATTTGCCGTTTCGCTGTTCCTCTACGCATTCCTGCGGACGATGAACCGACCGACCCTCTTCGCCTATGCTCTGACAGGCGTCGCCGTCGGGATCGGCGTGATTTCAAAGTACAATTTCGTGATCGTTCCGGTGGCCGCGATCGTCGCGATCCTGCCTGAGCCGAAACTTCGCGCCCGGCTATTCGACTGGCGCATCCTTGTCGCAATTGCGGTCTGCGCGCTGATTGCCCTGCCGCACGGCTACTGGGTCGTGCAAAATATCGGCGCCGCGTCGAGCAACACCTTCAAGGAAATGGGAACGGGGCAGGAAGCCGGTTTCGTGTCGAAGGCGTTCAAGGCGATTGTCGCGCTCGTTGCCTCGACGCTTCGCGGTTCAGGCATCATCCTCGTCGTCTTCGCCCTCGTGTTTCGCAAGGACCTGCCTGCGATCTGGCGCGCCGACAGCCTCTGGGCCCGGGTCGTCGGGCGCATGCTGGTCCTCTGTCTCGGCGCCGTTCTCGTCATCATGCTGGTTGCCGGCGCCACCCATATGCGGGAAAAGTGGCTGGTCCTCTTCCTCGCCCTGCTGCCGCTCTATCTGGCTCTGAAGGTCGAGGCGTCCGGCGTCGATACCACACGCAGCGTCCGGCCCGTCGCCCTCCTTATCGGCTTCGTCATCGTGACGACGCTGGTCGTGGTGTCGACCCGCGCCGTCGTCCGGCCCTGGTTCGGCAAGGTTTCGAGATTGAGCATTCCCTACAGCACCCTCGTCGACACCGTCGTTCAGCAGCATGGACGCGAACCGACGATGGTTTTGGCCACCAACAAGCAGGTGGCCGGCAACCTGCGAACACGCCTCCACGGCGCCAAGGTTTACGTGCCCGGCAACAACAGCAGCCCGGCGATCGATCAGCTGGCCGGGCCGCTTCTTGTCGTCTGGACCAATGGCGGCAAGGCCGATGCAGCGCCACCGGCGCCACTCGTCGATGTCCTCAAATCCTTCGGCGTGCCGGAAGCGCAAATACAGCCGCAGCAACTCGCTTTGCCCTATCTGCACGGCAAGCTCGAGGATCGCTACAGTTTCGGCTATTTCTGGATCGACGATCCGTCGCGATCCGCGCCGACGAGCAGCTTGAGCTCGCCGGGGTGAATGCGAAGCGCGACGTCTCGGCCCATGGGCAGAAGCTCACCGTCGATGACGCAGTTGATCTTGCGCTCGACCTTCGGGAAATGCAGATCGAGCGCGTGGCCGTTCATGGCCGTGATCAGCGGGCTGTCGCGAAATTTTCCACGCATCACATCGAGTGCGAGCTTGGCGACACCCGGCGGGCTTAAGGGCGGCGCCGTGTAAAAGCCGAGATGACCGGCAGTCACGTCGTCCGCATACATCAGGGTATCGCGGCCGAAGGGATTGTTGGAGACCGAGACCGCAGACACATGGCGGCTTTCCTTGTGACCGTCGACATCGAACTCGATCTCGAAATCCGGAGGGTTGAGAATCACCCCGACCGCGGCGCGGGTGCTGGCCGCGATCTTTCCCGCCCTTGAGCGAAAGCTGTAGGATTCACGGTAGCGCACCATGCGGGCATGCAGTCCCATGGAGAACTGGTGCACGAAGGCGCGGCCATCGGCGCTGCCAATGTCACCGTCGATGATTACGCCATTTGCCAGCACTTCCGGCACTTTCCAGATATCGAGCGGCAGTTTCAGCGTGCGGGCAAAGAGGTTCATCGTTCCGGCGGGAACGACGCCGAGCGGCATTCGGTTCTTCCAGGCGACGCCGGCGGCGGCCGAGATCGTGCCGTCGCCTCCACCGGCGAGAATGGCATCGAGGTCGTCTCGGCGGCAGGTCCGCTCCAACGCCTCTTGCATTTCGCTTCCGGAAACCGCCGCAATCTCGATCTGGTGGCCCGCGGCCTGGAAGACTTCCTCGACCTTCTGGCCATAGGCGGCCATGTCCGTCGTGCGGAACGTTCCGCCGTCGCGATTGAAGATTGCCTTGATTTTCATGAACGGCTCGTCGGCTCCATTGCCGCGGCAATGCGGCTCACCGCGATCAGATAAGCGCGATTGCGGCCAATTCCAGAACCTTACCGAAACTTAACGGGAGCGCAGGACCCTTCACGCGCTCCATCACGGCCGGCACAACAGAAGCGAAGTGTCACGGCAGCGCAGCGATTAGCCCGGCTCCGGCAACTTCAGCGGCCCGCCTGTCTTGATCGAGCGGATCGCGAAATTGGACCGGATGTCGGTGACGCCGGGCAAGGCCAGCAACGTCTCGGTCAGGAGCTTCTCGTAGGCGGGCAGATCCTCGACGACGACCTCGGCGAGGAAATCGGCATTGCCGGAGATCAGAAAGCAGGACACCACCTCGGGGATGGCGAGCAGCGCCTCCTGTTGCTGCTGTGCGCTCTCGCGGCTATGGCGCCCGACCTTGATTTCGACGAAGACCGTCAGCCCGAGACCGGCTTCCTTGCGATCGATGTCGGCCCTGTAGCCGCGCAGAATGCCGGATTTTTCCAGGTTGCGGATGCGCCGCAGGCAGGGCGACGGCGAAAGATTGACCTTCTCGGCAATCTCGACGTTCGTTGCGCGCGCGTCCTCCTGAAGTATCCTAAGGATGGCGAGATCGAATTTATCGAGGCTTGGCATTTTTACAAACTTCAGATGTTGTTATTGGCACATTGTTGCTGACAGTAGTCTATTTCGGGCACAAATCGCAAGGACATGCCCCGCTGTCAGGGCGTAATGTTCCTTCCAGACCCCAAAGCCTCTCAGGTATCCAATTCGGGAAGGAAATTCAAATGGTTGCGCTCGCTCTCGATCGCGGCAATACGACGCCTGTCGCCACCGGCTATGCCGGTGCGTTCATAACCGTCCTCATCTGGGCGGGCTGGATACTGGCGACCCGCCATTCCGCCGGCACCGCGTTTGGCACGATCGATCTCGGCCTGATCCGCTACGGCGTGCCGGCGCTGCTGCTTGCCCCGGTCTGGCTGAAGACCGGGCTGCTGCCGCGCAAGCTGCCGGTCCTGTTGCTGGTTCTCATGATCGCCGGCTCAGGCGCCCTGTTCTTTCAGGTCTCCGCCTTTGCGATCCACTCCGTTCCAGCCTCCTCGGTCGGCGTTCTGCTCGGCGGTTCGATGCCGCTTGCGACCGCCCTCATCGGCATCACGGTCTTTGGCGAGCGGCCGGACCGGATGCGCGTGCTCGGCTTTACCGCGATCCTTGCCGGCGTCGCCATCCTCCTGACGCGCAGCCTCGGCAGCGCGGCAGCGACCGGCTGGAGCGGATACGCGCTGCTGCCGGCGGCTGCCACCCTCTGGGCGATCTATACCCATGCCTTTCGCCGCTCCGGCCTCAGCCCGCTGCAGGGAAGCGCCCTGATCGCCATCTGGTCGTTCTTGATCCATCTGGGACTCGCCGCCTGCTTCGGAACCACCCTCGCCAACGTCCCGCTCCAGGAGATCGCACTGCAGGTCACCAGCCAGGGCATCCTGTCCGGCCTCGTCGCCATGGTAGCCTACGGCTTTGCCGTGAAGAGCCTCGGCGGCACGCAGGCGGCCGCCTTCACGGCGCTGACACCGGTTCTGGCGATGATCGGCGGCGCCATCCTGCTCGGCGAACAGATCGGCCCCTTCGAGATCCTCGCCGCCGTCGTCACCGCAACCGGCGTCGCACTTTCGACCGGCATCCTCTCCGCCCGCAGCTGAGTTTCCCGAAATGACAAAGGCCCCGGCGCTCTTCGCGTCCGGGGCCTTCCTTTTTCTTCCGATCGCCAAGGCTCAGCCGTGGATGATTTCGCGATGCTTCTGCAGCCGATGGCCATAGGCCTGGCTGACGCGGTCAAAGATGATGGCAATGCCGACGATCGCCATCCCGTTGAAGATGCCGAGCGTGAAGTACTGGTTGGCAATCGCCTTCAGCACCGGCTGGCCGAGGCCTTGAACGCCGATCATCGAGGCGATGACCACCATGGCCAGCGCCATCATGATCGTCTGGTTGATGCCGGCCATGATCGTCGGCAAGGCGAGCGGCATCTGCACGTTCTTGAGCTTTTGCCACCCCGACGAACCGAAGGCATCTGCCGCCTCCAGCACGTCCTTGTCGACGAGGCGAATGCCAAGGTTCGTCAGGCGAATCATCGGCGGGATCGCGTAAATGACAACGGCAATCAGCCCCGGCACCTTGCCGATGCCGAGCAGCATCACGACGGGGATCAGATAGACGAAACTCGGCATCGTCTGCATGACGTCGAGGATCGGGTTGACGATGTTCTGGAACCGGTCCGAACGGGACATGACGATGCCGATCGGGATGCCGATGGCGATCGACAGCACGGTACAGACGAAGATCATCGAGACCGTCTTCATCGTGTCGTCCCACATGTCGAAGTAGCCGATCAAAAGCAGCGTGCCGATGCAGCCGGCGACGATCTTCCAGTTGCGGCTTGCCACCCACGCGATGAAAGCGATCAAGATCAGAATGATCGGCCAGGGCGTCTTCGTCATGAAGCGCTCCGACTGGATGAGAAAGAACTGCAAGGGCTCGAAGAAGCCTTCGATCGCGTCGCCATAGGCGCGCGTGAAGCCGCGAAATCCCTCGTCGATCGCCTTTTTCAGGGCTCTCAGGCTCTCGTCATCCATGTGTGGAAACTGGGTCAACCAGTCCATTCCATTTCCCCTTCAGATTTCGCCGGCCGCGATTGTTGTTTTGCCTTTGCCGGACCTCGAACGAAGAGGCGGCGCATATTACTGCGCCGCCCGCTGGCTATGACCGTCGCGATCAGAGCGCGGCCTTCACCTTTTCGACAACCTCGGGCGAAACCCACGGGGTCCAGATATCGGGGTTTTCCTGCAGGAAGTGCTTGGCGCCCTCCTCGCCGCTCGCCTGGTTGTCGGTCATCCAGGCCATCAGCTTGTTGACCGTATCGTTGGTCCAGGCGCGCTTGTTGAGATAGTCCATCGCCGGGCCAGCACGATCGGCGAAGCCCTTGGTCACGAGCGTCTGGACCTTGTCCTTCGGCCAGTCGTTCTTCTTCGGATCCGGGCAGTCGGCGACCGTGTTGCAGCGCTTCCATTCGGCCGCATCGGCGGCCACGCCATGTTCGAGCTTCACCATCTCGTACTTGCCGAGAAGAGCCGTCGGCGCCCAGTAGTAGCCGACCCAGCCCTGCTTGCGCTCATAAGCCTTGGCGATCGAGCCATCGAGGCCTGCGGCCGAACCGGTATCGACCAGCGTGAAGCCAGCCGCTTCGCCGCCATAGGCCTTGTAGAGCTGCGTCGTCACGACCGTGCCGCCCCAGCCCTGCGGGCCGTTGAAGACGGCGCCCTTGCTGGCATCTTCCGGATCCGGGAACAGTTCCTTGTGCTTCAGGGCGTCATCGATCGTCTTGATGTCGGGATTGGCGTCGACGATGTATTTCGGCACCCACCAGCCCTGCACGGCGCCATCGGAGAGCGCGATCGCCGCGCCGACGAGCTTGCCTTCCTCAAGGCCGCGATTGACGACGTCTGGAAGCAGGTCGACCCAGCCTTCCGGTGCGACATCCGGCTGTCCCTTTTCGATCATCGAGGTGATCGTCGGCACGGTGTCGCCGACCACCAGTTCGGCATTGCAGCCGTAGCCTTCCGTCAGGATGATCTTGTCGACACTCGCCAGCACCTCGGCGCTCTGCCAGTTCATGTTGGCGATCGTCACGTCGCCGCATTCGGCGGCCGAAGCTGCGCCGGCGAGGCCGAGGAGGCCTGCGGCCAGGCAAGTCGTTGCAAGAAGCTTCTTCATTTCCGTTCCCTTGTTTTGGCGGTGCATCCCGTCGCACTGCCGATCTCACCGCGGGGATCGACAGCGTCACAGGGCTCGGTCCAACTCAAGACAACAGGGACCGAACGGCCTGCAGATCCGTCGGCGTCAAGCCGATGACACCATGAAAGCTAACGGGCTTTTCCGGCAAGGACTTTCCCATTTGCGTCAACGAGTGCCTTTCCTAATATTTGCGCATCGTCGAAGTGCGCGTCAGGACGTTTTGCTGCGCCGGTAATAGCGCGACACGCGCACCCGGTTTCCGCAGCGCGCCGCCGAGCACCAGCGCCGCCGGGCATTGTTGCCGACAAACAGCATGACGCAATCCTCGGCCTCGCATTTGCGGATCTGCTGGCCTCCCGGCCCAGCCAACAGCTCCGCTGCGTCCTGCGCAAGGAAGGCCGCTAGGCGCACCGCCGCAGACCCTTCTCTCTGACTTTTGAGCAAGGGCGGATCGCCCCATTCAAGTCGTTGAACCGCAGGCGCGGCGCGCATCGCCGCGTTCAGCCCTTCGACCGCTGCAGCGGGCAGACCAAGCCCGCGCATCCGGTGATCGAGCGCCATCGCCAGACTGTCGCGAACGGCGTGGATATGCCCCAGATCCTTGACAGAGATCGAAACGAGGTCGCTCGGGTTCACCTCGGACAGACGGTCCTTTTCCAGTTCCAGCCAAGCCCGGAGCCCTTTGCCATCGGCGATCAGATCGACGGCCCCTGCCGAGACCCGGGGCCGTGTGTTCACGAGATCGAGGGCCAAGGGCTCTCCCACGAACGGCGTCACCTCCATGTCGACCTCCTTTCTAACACCTATTTTTACAATTGACACATTAGGCAAGCGAGTGCAATTCTAATGCATAAGTATCGCTAAGAGGAGTGTTACATGCCTGCTCTCCGCATTCCGGTCATCCGCCACCGTTTCATCGAAATCGATGGGATCCGCCTGTTTTATCGGGAGAGCGTGCCGCATGACGCGGGCACCGACACGCCGACCATCCTGTTGCTGCACGGCTTTCCATCCTCGTCCCACCAATATCGCCGACTGATGGACGCGCTCGGCAGCGACTACCGATTGGTCGCGCCCGATTATCCCGGCTTCGGCCATAGCGACGCGCCGGCGTCCACCTCGTCGGGTGGCAACTTCACCTACAGCTTCGACCGGCTGGCGGATCTCATGGAGGGGTTTGTCGACGCCCTGAAGATCGAGCGCCTCCTGCTTTACGTCTTCGACTTCGGGGCGCCTGTGGGCTTCCGGCTGGCCGCGCGCCGGCCGGAACTGATTGCCGGCCTGATCGTGCAGAACGGCAACGCCTATCACGAAGGTCTGTCGGAGGCCGCCCGGAGTTTCATCGCACTGACGCCGGACGATCCGGATGCCGGCGAAAAGATCGAGCAACTGCTGACGCTGCAGATGACGCGCGCCCAGTACGAAGGCGGCACGAGCGATCCCGAGCGGGTCGCTCCCGACGGCTGGACGATGGACCAGCATTTCCTCGATCTTCCGGAACGACGCCAGCCGCAGCACGACCTGTTCTTCGACTACAAGAGCAACCTTGCGCGCTATGCCGAGTGGCAGACCTGGCTCCGGCGCGATCGCCCGCCAGTGCTCATCACCTGGGGACGCAACGATCCCTTTTTCACCGAGCCCGGCGCGCGGGCATTTCTGGGTGATGTGCCCGAGGCTGAACTGCATCTCTTCGATACGGGCCACTTCGCCCTGGAAGAATTTTTGCCCGAAATCGCGCCGTTGATCGCCGATTTCGTCGACAGGGTATGGACGGAATAGAAAAGACCTGTCGACATCACATACGGCACATTTTCTAATCGCTCGCTGGGCCGCAATTTGCGGCCCATGCCAGAATAGCCACTTTTCGTCAGGCGCTTGATCGTGCCTAGCGGCGGACGACCATTACGCGCAGGCGTTCCAGCAGATCTGGATTTACTTTTCACCAGATATTCTCTGCAATCATTCCGGGCGATAGAGAAAATAGACCTATTTCTTGGACCCCTAATATGATCTCTCGCGAATTTGTTATTGCGATTCACTATATCCCAATGTTGGTCGCAATTTTTGTGTGGTCCAACCTGGTCAATCGACGATCGGTCTTGTCAATTTGCGGTGACATCGTCGGGATATTCGGCATTATAATTTCGATTATACTAATTAATTCCTATTACTCGAGAGTCGACCCCAGCGTCGGGGGCTCACTCGAATGGTTTCTGATTTTCTCCATGCTCACCTTCGGGCTGCTGCCGCTGACAACCGTGACCCTGTGCGTCTTTGCCGGACGACTGATAGGCAGAGCGATCAGTTACTGCATCAAACGGCTGCGCAACCGCGCATCGCCCCGATAGTCAGCGCCAGATCTCTATCAACACCAAGGCGCTTTGCGGCCCATCACATGTTCGGATAGACCGGGCCTTCGCCGCCTTGGGGCGGTACCCAGTTGATGTTCTGGTTCGGGTCCTTGATGTCGCAGGTCTTGC
>NZ_JTLA01000055.1:0-61596 GCF_000799055.1 Ensifer sp. ZNC0028 | reverse complement strand
AGAAGGCGCGATCCGCGCTCTGCTTTCGGCTGACCTCGGCCCGGGCGTATTCCAGCTCGCTGGTATCTGGGCTTCGGACCCGAACGCCTACTGGAAGAAGTCTGAATGGACCGTTGCGGCTTCGTATCGCTTCAACGCCACCGACAAGCTCGCCATCACCCCCGGCGTTCAGTACTTCGGTAGCCTCCAGGATTCGTTCACCAGCTTCGGCAACGACGATGCATGGCGCGCTGGCGTCACGCTCGACTACAAGATCACCGAAGGTCTCGCGACCCGCGTGTCGGTCCAGTACGAAGATGCTGACAACAAGGACGACCAGGTATTCGGTTTCGTCCGCCTGCAGCGCGACTTCTAATATCGTCTGACCTCGGTCAGAAGAGAGAAACCCGGCTTTCGAGCCGGGTTTTTTCGTTTGGTATGATGCTGTGAATCTGGCCCTGCAACCTACACATCATGCTTGAGGAATCGGGGAATAGGGACCGCCTCGGGGGCGGCTTCCGTGGGTCAGCGCGAGCGCACGATGTCGTTCAGAAATGCGGCGATTGCCTCGCGTGGGCCGTCCAGATGAAGCAGCGGTGCATGTCCCTGGCCAGGTGCGGTGAAATCCGCCAACCCGGCGTGTCGCCGGTGCATTTCGCGCACAGTTGTCTCTGAAAGAACCCGCGAATGCTCACCCCTGACGACCATCAGGGGGATCTGGCTCATGGCGTCAAAGGGTCTCCAGAGATCGGGCAATGGTGTTTCGGGTGTCAGGCCGCGCAGTGGCAGCGCGATCGCCGGATCGAAATCGGCGACCGGGACGCCATCTTCGTCGCGATATATCGCTTTGGCCATGTCCGACCAGTCGCCGTCGGTTAAGGAAGGAAAGTCGACGCCGTGCAACGTCCTTAGATAGGTGGCTGCTGTCGCCCAGCTCGTCAGTGCGTCGCCCGAGTTGAGATAATCCCGGATCGCAAGCAGCCCCCCAATTTCGATCACAGGCCCGATGTCGTTGAGCACTGCGGCTGCAATCAACGATGGGGCACGATCGATGAGGTTGTGGAGGATCAGGCCACCACGGGATGTGCCGATAAAAATTACCTTTTCGACAGCGAAGTGCGCACAAGCCGTTATCACATCGGCCGTTTCGACGGCCACCGTGTAGTGGCTCTTGTCGCTGTCGCGTTCCGAGTTGCCGCGCCCTCGGTAGTCCAGTGCGATGACGGGAAAGTCTCCTGACGTCGAAAGAAAGCTTGCGAGTTGGTGAAAGTCCCGGCTGTTGCGGGTAAGGCCCGGCAGGCAGATGATCGGTACTGCCGCGGATGGCGAGGGGGGAGGGCCGTAGCTTCGCGCGTAAAGGAGAAGCCCGTCGGAACTGCGGAAGAAATGCTCCTGGAATACACCTTGACCCATGCTGCTCCCTCTCGGTCAGGCGAAATCCTATCCGTTTGAAGGGGAAGAGCAAGTTGCTCGGGCCGACATTGTTCGGCGGCCCGAGCATGGCTGGCGACTGCCAACTGTTGCGGCTCTCCAGTCCGATTCGGTCGTCTACTCGGTTACTCCCTAGCTCAATAGGGCGAGCTGCATTGGCGCCGAGGGCCACCATAGGGCTGATAGCTGTTGTCCCAGGCTCTATAGGAGCGGTAGCGCGCATAGCACCAGCGCTGATGCGCGTTGCCGCTGACGGCTCTTGGCCCGTTGTAGTATCTCGGGCTGTTATAATATCGCGGTTGGCTCAATAGTCCGCCGATGATCGCGCCTGCGGCCAGGCCGCCGATCACCGCCCCGACGTCGTTGTCGTCGTGGTCATAGTGCCTGCGATATCGATCCCGGTAGTATCTGTCGCGGTAATACCCGCTGCGATTATAGTTGCGGTAGTCGCGATCCCGATCGCGATAGCCATGTCGGGCGCGAAGTTCACAATAGGGAACGGCGCAACTGGATCGGCTCTTGCGTTCTTCGCCGCGCTCGTAAGAGAACTGAACCTGTTGAACGTTGGTCGTGCTGGAGAGGATCGGCGGAGTGCTTGGAAACGCGCCGGCGGGTGGCACGCTGCTCAAGGTGGTCGCCAGAGAAAGGGCGACGATTGTCAAGGTCTTCATAACGTTCACCATTTCCTTCGGAATAGACTGGCCTTAGGAAGGAAATGGTTGAGCGCACGGTTTGTGCCCCCGGCGCTCATCACAATTACTTGATTGCCGCCAGACCGGCTATTGCCGGCCCATTCGCAGGTCTTCGACGATATCGGCCTTTTGCCCAAGCCTCGACTTGTAGACCTGATAGTTCTCCATCACCCGCTGGACGTAGTTGCGGGTTTCCTGGAACGGAATGCGTTCGATCCAATCGACGACTTCATCGATCGGTTTTCCGCGCGGGTCGCCGTAGCGGTCGAGCCATTCGGGAACGCGGCGCGGGCCGGCATTGTAGGCGATGAAGGTGAGGATGTAGGAACCGCCAAAACTGCTGATCTGTTCGCCGAGATAATGCGCGCCAAGTGTGGCGTTGTAGCCCGCGTCGCTGGTCAGGCGATCCTGCGAGTAGGCAAGGCCATAGCGGCTGGCAACGCCCTTGGCCGTTCCCGGCATGAGCTGCAGCAGGCCGCGTGCGTTTGCGGTGGAGATGGCGCCCGGGTTGAAGGCGCTTTCCTGGCGCGCGATCGCATAGGCGAGCGCCTTGCCGGAGCCGTCGATATTGGCGCTCGATGGGATCACGCCGACGGGAAACGCGAGCGCTGCGACATCGATCCCGCGCCCAAAGGCGATCTTGCCAACCTGGAGCGATAGCTGGTGATTGCCGGTTTTTTCGGCGCGGGCCGAAAGCAGTGCCAGCTCGCCCGGGCTCGTCAGTTCGTCGGCAAGCGCCCGGTAGATGCTGTCGGCGCGCCAGGTGTGGCCCGTGCCTTCGAGCCGCGTGATGGCGCGCACCGCCTCGCGGTTTTCGAAACGTGATCGGTCGTCTGCCGTCGGGGCCGGATAGGCGACGTTCAGCGTCTTGCGACCCAGCCGGGCGGCTGCAAGTTGCCCGTAGAACGTCCCGGGATAGCGGGCCGCATTTGTAAAATATTCGTTGGCATCACCCGGTCCGCCCGCCTCGGCCGAGCGCCCAAGCCAGTACCATGCGCGCGAAGCGGAGAGGGGGCGGCTCGACACATCGAGAATGCGGCGGAAGTGACGCGCTGCGGTCGCCGGGTCCTCCATGCCGCGCAGGGCATACCATCCGGCATGAAACTCGGCGTCGATAATATCGGTCGCCTCGGTCGCGAGATGGCTGGCGGCGATCCGGTAGGCGCCCCGAAAGTCGCCATTGTCGAGCAGCCCTCGGCTGACGACACGTTGCTCGACCCACCATTCGCCAGGGTTGACCAAAGCGCCCTTGTCCTTGGGCATGCGCGCAAGGAGCTTCGCCGCTTCCTCGTATTTCTTCTGTTTGCGCAGGTACTCGACCTGAATGAAGAGATAGGCCGGGTCCTTGCGCCAGGCGGGGTCGACCGCTGCAATGAGGGCCGTCGCCTTGTCGCTGCCGCGGCTGACTGCCGCCCAGGCGCGATATAGCGATTGTGCCTTTCCAAGGTCGCCGAACCGTTCGGCCTGCTCGACGCGGTTGCGATAGAGAAGCATCACCATGCGGCGCTGATGATTGTCAGCGGTCAAGAGGCTGGAAAACTCGTCGAGGATCTTGGTTTCGATGTCTTTGTCGAGCGTGTCGCGCTGCCAGATCGCACGCAGGTTCTTGGCTGCCGTATCGGCTTTTCCGGTGGAGACGAGCGCGCGGGCGAGAATGAGGGAGCCTTCGGTCGTTTCCGGCTGCGTGTTGCCGAAAGCCGCGAGCACGTCGGCCGCTGGCGGGTTCTCTCGATAAAGCGCTCGTTCGGAGTTGGCGCGCAGGGATTTCAGCCCCGGCCATCCCTGCAGTTCCCGTTGGGCGTCGGCAATTTCGAAGGAAGGCACGCCTCGCTGGCCGGAAACGGCGATCGCCCAAGTCAAGATGTGCCGATCGAGCGTGCCTTCGGCCATGGCGTCGCGCACGGCAATCGCCGCGGCCGGTTGCTTGTTGGAAAGAGCATCGAGCCCTGCCTTGAGATCGCTGCTGAGCGGTCCGGCCACTGTCGCGATGGCATTCGTGGTTTCGTTCGTGGCAATGGGGACCGCCTTGTCCGAAAGCACGGGCTTGCGTGTCGGAACCGGTACGCGATCGAGGGTTTCTGCGCTGCCTGCCGACGCTGCCAGAAGCGCCGCGCCGATGATGGCGGCGGCAGGCAGATATATTGACCCGCGCATCAAGAACCCCGTGTTCCCCGTGTCCAACTTCGTCCGCCGCCAGATTGCCCGATGACAAGGCGGGCGGCCAGTATCGATCACAACAATTGTGCCAAACCCGCTCTCGCCCTGGTTGGGCGGTCGTGATTATGCGTGCCAAACATCAAGCTTTTGCATGAAAACCGGCGTGAAATGCCGTGTTACAACGCTTGCCGCAGCCACGTCACATGATTATGGTGCGGCAGTTTTTTAACCGTCGATTACGGCCAAAGCATGAGTGCAGACTTCGCTTTTACGCCGTCAGGAGTTGTGCATGTTCAAGGGTTCCATTCCCGCTCTCGTAACACCGTTCACCGCCACCGGCGCGGTGGATGCGGATGGTTTCGTCGCGCATGTGGAATGGCAGATAAAAGAAGGCAGCCACGGCCTGGTGCCGGTCGGCACCACCGGCGAGTCTCCGACCCTCTCGCATGATGAGCACAAGAAGGTCGTCGAACTCTGCATCGAGGCCGCCGCCAAGCGCGTGCCGGTTATTGCCGGCGCCGGCTCCAACAACACGACGGAAGCGATTGAGCTTGCGCAGCACGCTGAAAAGGCCGGCGCCGATGCGATCCTCGTCGTCACGCCCTACTACAACAAGCCGACGCAAAAGGGTCTCTTCGCGCACTATGCGGCAATCGCCGAAAGCGTGAAGGTGCCGATCGTCATCTACAACATCCCCGGCCGCTCGGTCGTGGATATGAGCGTCGAGACCATGGCGGCGCTCAGCAAGGCTTACGCCAACATCATCGGCGTCAAGGATGCCACCGGCAAGATCGAGCGCGTCTCCGAGCAGCGCATGGCCTGCGGTCCGGAGTTCGTCCAGCTTTCGGGCGAAGATGCAACCGCGCTCGGCTTCAACGCCCATGGCGGCGTCGGCTGCATTTCGGTTACGGCAAACGTCGCGCCGCGTCTTTGCGCCGAGTTCCAGCAGGCGACGCTCGCCGGCGATTATGCCAAGGCGCTCGCCTATCAGGACAAGCTGATGCCGCTGCACAAGGCGATCTTCATGGAGCCGGGCCTCTGCGGCGCCAAGTATGCGCTGAACCGCCTCGGCCGCATGAGCCGCGCCGTGCGCTCGCCGCTGTTGCCGACGCTCGAGCCGGCAACCGAGGCTGCGATCGATGCAGCGCTCAGACACGCAGGATTGATGAACTGATGGCACCCAAAGGAAGCCAGCGCACGGTCAACAAGGTTGTGGCGGAAAACCGCAAGGCCCGCTTCAACTACGAGATCGTCGACACCTACGAGGCCGGTCTGGTTTTGACCGGCACCGAGGTCAAGTCGTTGCGCGAAGGCAAGGCCAACATTGCCGAGTCCTATGCGACGGACGAGGGTGGCGAGATCTGGCTGATCAACTCCTATCTGCCGGAATATCTGCAGGCGAACCGCTTCAACCATGAAACGCGGCGGCGGCGGAAACTGCTTCTGTCGAAGCGCGAGGTCAACCGGCTACAGGGTGCTGTCAACCGCGAAGGCATGTCGCTGATCCCGCTGAAGATCTACTTCAACGATCGCGGCCGCGCCAAGCTGGAACTGGCGCTGGGCAAGGGCAAGAAGCTGCACGACAAGCGCGAGACGTCGAAGGAACGCGACTGGAACCGCCAGAAGAACCGCCTTCTGAAGGACCGCGGCTAAGAGAAATCCCTTTGCGTTGCATCCGCCAAAGACGGCCGGTGCAACGCGACAGTCGCCCACCGCGCGCTGAAAAAGCTGCCGGCAATTTGAGATTTTTGAGAGAAGTTCAACGATCGACGTCGTTGATGCGGGGCGTTTCGAATGGCGCTCGCGCAATCGCGCGCCTTGCGTTCGGGCGAACGCTTCAGATCTCGACCGGATCGGCCACCGGCTCGGTGTTGTGGCGCGGGGTGCGTTCGGACGGTTCGCGGCCGATTTCGGCACGCAGCGTTGCAAGATCGATAAAGTGGTCGGCCTGACGGCGCAGGTCGTCGGCGATCATCGGCGGCTGCGTCGACATCGTCGAGACGACGGAAACCTTGCGCCCCTTGCGCTGAAGCGCTTCCACCAGCGTGGTGAAATCGCCGTCGCCGGAGAAGATGACGAGGTGATCGACGGTTTCGGACTGCTCCATGGCATCGATCGCCAGCTCGATATCCATATTGCCCTTGATCTTGCGGCGGCCGAGCGAGTCGGTGAACTCCTTGGCCGGCTTCGTCACGACCTTGTAACCGTTATAGTCTAGCCAATCGATGAGCGGGCGGATTGAAGAGTATTCCTGATCCTCGATGAGGGCCGTGTAGTAGTAGGCGCGCAATAGATAGCCGCGCTTCTGGAATGCTTTCAGGAGCTTACGGTAGTCGATGTCGAAGCCGAGGCTTTTCGATGCCGCGTAAAGATTCGCGCCGTCGATAAAGAGTGCGATTTTTTCGCGGGGGTCGAACATCGTCTTTCCTTTTTCAATAGCGGCGCATCAAAGGCCGCCTGCCGGCGGGTGCGCAAAAGTAAGTCGATTACATTAATAATTGCTGATATGGCAAATAATGTAGCTTATGTATTGCATTATTCCAGCCGCGCGCTCGCGAATATAGCTAGTTTTAGCAGTTGCTATAGATCGTCCACATCTCTGGGTCGCCTTTTCCATCAGGGGCTTCATTCCCGATCTGAAGATGCAACCTAAATGTGTGAGCGACGTTTCCAGCTCATTCGCATCGCATTTTATCACGAAGTGTGACGTTACGTGAGCGTCCCTTGAAGGAAAAACTTGAACTTGCCTTGTTTTGATTGTATCCGGGCGCTTAATTCCAGAAATCGGACCCGATGAGGCGCCGTCAGGCGACTGCTCCGGTTTCGTGTTGTCAATCCGTGCAGCGGCGATGCCGCCGCGCTTCGAGCCCAAAAGGACAGGCAATGGCCCGCGTCACCGTCGAAGATTGCATCGACAAGGTCGATAACCGTTTCGAACTCGTTCTGCTTGCCAGCCACCGCGCGCGCCTGATTTCTCAGGGCGCCGCCATCACCATCGACCGCGACAACGACAAGAACCCCGTCGTCGCACTCCGCGAGATCGCAGATGAGACCCTGTCTCCTGGCGACCTCAAGGAAGACCTGATCCACTCGCTGCAGAAGCATGTTGAAGTGGACGAGCCCGAGCCCGATCCGGCTTCGCTGCTCCAGACCGATGCCGAGACGACCTTTACCGAAGTCGCCGAGGACGAAGATCAGCCGGAAGCCATCACCTTCGACCGCATGTCGGAAGAAGAACTGCTTGCCGGCATCGAAGGTCTCGTGCCGCCGGAAAAGAGCGACGACTACTGAGATCCGTCGCGGAACGCCCGTTCCCACGTGTTTTCAAAGCAGTGCGCCACTCGTATGATTGGCGCACTTTTTTATTGATTTCTTCTAGAGCGGGAAATGGAAAGTGTTTGCGGTTTTCCGCCTGCATCCCGCTCTAAATTAGGAGAACGATCACGTTTATGATTTTAGGTCGGTGGGACCTGAAATCATCATGATCTAGAGGATCGCCAGCGAATGATGCGCCAATACGAGCTCGTTGAGCGCGTGCAAAAATACAAGCCCGACGTCAATGAGGCCTTGCTCAACAAGGCCTACGTCTATGCGATGCAGAAGCATGGCCAGCAGAAGCGGGCAAGCGGCGATCCCTATATATCCCACCCCCTGGAGGTGGCGGCAATCCTGACGGAGATGCGTCTCGACGAGTCGACCATTGCCGTTGCTCTTCTGCACGACACGATCGAGGACACGACGGCCACGCGGCAGGAGATCGACGATCTCTTCGGCGAGGATATCGGCGCGCTCGTCGAGGGGCTGACGAAGATCAAGAAGCTCGATCTCGTTACCAAGAAGGCCAAGCAGGCGGAAAACCTGCGCAAGCTGTTGCTCGCCATTTCGGACGATGTGCGGGTTTTGCTCGTCAAGCTCGCTGACCGGCTTCACAACATGCGCACGCTCGACCACATGTCGGCGGAGAAGCGCGCCCGCATCTCCGAAGAGACCATGGATATCTACGCGCCACTCGCCGGCCGCATGGGTATGCAGGACATGCGCGAGGAACTCGAAAACCTTTCGTTCCGCCATATCAACCCCGAGGCCTTCGAAACGGTCACCCGGCGGCTCGAGGAATTGTCCGAGCGCAACGAGGGCCTGATCAAGAAGATCGAAGACGAGCTTCGCGAACTGCTTCAGGCCGAGGGCCTGAAGGCGGCACAGGTCAAGGGCCGGCAGAAGAAGCCCTATTCGGTCTTCCGCAAGATGCAGTCGAAGTCTCTGTCCTTCGAACAACTGTCCGACGTCTGGGGCTTCCGCATCATCGTCGATGATATCCCGGCCTGCTACCGCGCGCTCGGTATCGTTCATACGCGCTGGCGCGTCGTTCCCGGTCGTTTCAAGGACTACATCTCCACCCCGAAGCAGAACGACTACCAGTCGATCCACACGACCATCGTCGGCCCGTCCCGCCAGCGCATCGAACTGCAGATCCGCACGCGCCGCATGAACGACATCGCCGAATACGGTATCGCGGCCCATTCGCTCTACAAGGACGGGGAGGGGAAAGAGGGTGCGTCGGCAGATGCGGCCCTGTCGCCGACGTCGAATGCCTATTCCTGGCTCCGGCGCACGATCGAATCGCTCGCGGAGGGCGACAATCCGGAAGAGTTCCTGGAGCACACCAAGCTCGAACTGTTCCAGGACCAGGTCTTCTGCTTCACGCCCAAGGGCCAGTTGATCGCGCTGCCGCGCGGCGCGACGCCGATCGACTTTGCCTATGCCGTCCACACCAACATTGGTGATACCTGCGTCGGCGCCAAGATCAACGGCCGTATCATGCCGCTGGTCACCCGCCTCAACAATGGCGACGAAGTGGAGATCATCCGCTCAGGCATCCAGGTGCCGCCGCCCGCCTGGGAAGAAATCGTCGTCACCGGCAAGGCCCGCTCGGCGATCCGTCGCGCAACGCGTGCGGCCATCCGCAAGCAATATGCCGGCCTCGGCTATCGCATTCTGGAGCGCACCTTCGAGCGCGCTGGCAAGACCTTTTCGCGCGAGGCGCTGAAGCCGGCGCTGCATCGGCTCGGCCAGAAGGAGGTCGAGGACGCCATCGCCTCCGTCGGCCGCGGCGAGCTTTCCTCGCTCGACGTGCTGCGCGCAGTGTTCCCGGATCATCAGGACGAGCGGGTCACGGTGAAGCCCAGCGCCGACGACGGCTGGTTCAACATGCGCAGCGCCGCCGGCATGGTGTTCAAGTTGCCGGGCCGCGGCAAGGATGTGAACGGCGTCGCCCAGGCCGAAGGGCCGGAGGCCCTGCCGATCCGTGGTCTTTCGGGCAATGCCGAAGTGCATTTCAGCCCGGCGGGGGCCATTCCCGGAGACCGCATCGTCGGCATCATGGAGAAGGACAAGGGCATCACCATCTACCCGATCCAGTCGCCGATCCTGCAGAAGTTCGATGACGAGCCGGAGCGCTGGATCGATGTGCGCTGGGATCTGGACGAGGCCAACAGCAGCCGCTTCATTGCCCGCATCGCGATCAGCGCCCTGAACGAACCGGGGACGCTTGCCGAGGTGGCCCAGGCGATCGCCACCAGCGACGTCAATATCCGGACTTTGTCGATGGGGCGCGTGGCCGCCGACTTCAGCGAACTGCAGTTCGACCTCGAGGTCTGGGATCTTCGCCAGCTCAATCACCTGATCACGCAGCTCAAGGAATTGCCAAGCGTGTCCATGGTGAAGCGCCTGTTCGAATAAGCCGACTGGCTGCGCCCTGCGCAGTTGCCTGCAAAACAGGCAGGCTGCGCATGACGAAACGGCAAGCCATGCCAATGGCGCATGGCTGCCGCCATTTCCTGTATCTGGTGGAACAGGGACCTCTAAACTATCTTCTCGGTCGGGAGGTAAACAAAGAGGTTTGCCATGTTTAATCAGTTGAAGAAGATCACCCGCGCTCTGCGCGTCCCCACTCAGGAAGAGCGCGAGCTCGCCTATCTCAATAGCTCGGTCGACCGTATCGATCTCGAGTACCGCCAGCGCCAGATCGATCGCGGCCTGTTCCGTAACTACTAAGCCCGCTGAGTCCCGTCTTCTGGCGGCATCCTGAGCCATGCGTTCGCCGGATGGCTCGCCTGCGACATGCGCGCGGCGCCTGGGCGGGTTGCAAGCGACAGGCAGGACGCCTATCTTGCGGCCAGCAAACAGGCGGACGCGCGGTCTTGTGCCGGCTGACGGCTTAAAGACGCGGTCATGACGGCATAATGTTATTCAGGCGCAGAAAACCGGTTACGATTTCCGAAAGGCTGCGGTCCATCCTTTGGCCGCGCAAAGGGTTTGCGCGCGGCCCGCGTTATGTGACGCTGCGTGTGTTGCGCCTTTCATCGACACCGCATTCGATCGCCGTCGGCGTGGCGGCGGGTGCCGCTTCGTCCTTCACGCCATTTTTCGGCCTGCACATCATTATTGCCGTTGCGCTCGCTTTCCTGTTCTCGGGTAATCTCGTCGCGGCCGCGATCACGACAGCGCTCGCCAATCCCGTGACGATCCCGATGATCCTGACGGCGTCCTACGAACTTGGGACGGCGATCCTCGGCGTCGAGAGCGCGCACGCCGCAAGCTCGGCCGACGTCATGCGCATGGTCGAGCACCTCGACCTTCCGGCTCTTTGGGGTCCGGTGTTCAAGCCGATGCTGGTGGGCTCGTTGCCGCTCGCGGCAGGCGGCGCACTTCTTTCCTACATTGCGGCTTACCAGGCGGCCCGGCTCTTTCAAAAGCGCCGCCGGGCACGCACCAAAGAGCTTGGATCCTCTTCATGATCATAGGCATAGGCAGCGATCTGATCGATATCAGACGGATCGAAAACTCGCTTTCCCGCTTCGGCGAACGCTTCGTTCAGCGCTGTTTCACGGAGATCGAGATCGCCAAGTCCGAAGGGCGGAAGAACCGCGCGGCATCTTACGCCAAGCGCTTCGCCGCCAAGGAAGCCTGTTCGAAGGCGCTCGGCACGGGCCTCGCGCAAGGCGTCTTCTGGAAAGACATGGGCGTCATCAATTTGCCGGGCGGCAAGCCAACGATGAACCTGACCGGAGGTGCCGCGGCGCGTCTGGAGCAGATGCTGCCGCCGCATCATCGCGCCGCCATCCATCTGACGATTACCGACGATTTCCCCCTGGCCCAGGCCTTCGTGATTATCGAGGCGCTGCCCGTTGCCCCGATTGAGGGAACGGTTTAGAGCATTCCGCTGGAAAAACCGGCCCTGACCAATTGAAGGGGCGGCGGTTTGCAGCATATGAGACCGGGATTGCGCGCAGTCCAAAGCCGGACCGAGAGTCCGGACAAAAGTTGAGAGCAAGCCCCACGCGGGCGTTGCGATGATAAAGGAACACAGTAGCGTGGCAGAAAAGACAGAAGCGAAGCAGAGCGGCCTCTGGGAGAACGTGAAGGTCGTCATCCAGGCATTGCTCCTGGCTTTGGTCATCCGTACGGTTCTCTTTCAGCCCTTCACCATTCCGTCCGGCTCGATGATGCCGACGCTGCTGGTTGGCGACTACATCTTCGTCAACAAGTTCGCCTACGGCTTCTCCAAGTATTCGCTGCCGCTTTCGCCCGACCTGTTCTCTGGCCGCATCTTCGCAAGTGAGCCGAAGCGCGGCGATATCGTCGTCTTCCGCTTCCCGCCGAACCCGGATATCGACTACATCAAGCGTCTCGTCGGCCTTCCGGGCGACCGCATCCAGGTGCGCAACAGCATTCTCTACATCAATGACAAGCCGGTTGAGCGCACGCCGGATGGCGGTTTCCGCGCCGACGACCAATACGACACCGGCGCCGACGTTCCGGTTTTCCGCGAAACGATGGACAATGGCGTCTCCTATGACACGCTTGACCAGTTCCCGGATGCACGCGGCGACAACACCCGCGAGTTCATCGTGCCCGCCGGCCATTACTTCATGATGGGCGACAACCGCGACAACTCGGCCGACAGCCGCTTCGACGTCGGCTTCGTGCCGGCCGAAAACCTCGTCGGCCGCGCCAGCATGATCTTCTTCTCGCTCGGTCACGACACGTCGTTCCGCCAAGTGTGGAAGTGGCCGACGAACCTGCGCTACGACCGTCTGTTCAAGGCGGTCGAATGATGAAGTCGCGGTCGCTGGGCGCGGAGGATCGGGTAAAGCTTGAGGCCGTGATCGGTTATCAGTTCGCGGAGAAGGAGCGCCTTGACCGGGCGCTCACCCATTCCAGCGCGCGAAGCGCCAAGGGTTCGAACTATCAGCGCCTCGAATTCCTGGGCGACCGGGTACTCGGGCTTTGCGTAGCGGAGCTTCTGTTCCAGACCTTTCGCGATGCCAATGAGGGCGAGCTTTCGGTCCGGCTGAACCAGCTCGTCAGCGCCGAAAGCTGCGCCAAGGTCGCCGACGACCTGGAGCTGCACCAATTCATCCGCACCGGCTCGGACGTCAAGAAGATAACCGGCAAGGCGATGATGAATGTGCGGGCGGATGTGGTAGAGTCGCTGATCGCCGCCATCTATCTCGATGGCGGTCTCGAAGCTGCCCGCGGCTTCGTGCTGCGCCATTGGAAGGATCGCGCAGTGCGCGCCGATGGGGCTCGCCGCGATGCAAAGACCGAATTGCAGGAATGGGCGCATGCCAAGTTCGGCATCGCGCCGGCCTACCGGACGGATGAGCGTTCCGGCCCTGACCACGACCCCCGCTTCACGGTAACCGTCGAAGTCACGGGTGTCGCGCCGGAGACCGGAACGGACAGATCCAAGCGCGGAGCCGAACAGGTAGCCGCGACGAAATTGTTGGAACGCGAAGGCGTGTGGCGGAAGAGTTCCGCCGGAAATTGACGGAAAACATGACGGACATGGAAAAAGATACGGCCGCCGAAGGCGCGCCGACCCACTCGGGCTTCGTGGCGATGATCGGCGCGACCAACGCCGGAAAGTCGACCCTGGTCAACCGCCTCGTCGGCGCCAAGGTTTCGATCGTCAGCCACAAGGTGCAGACAACGCGCGCGATCGTGCGTGGCATCGCCATTCATGACAACGCCCAGATCGTTTTCATGGACACGCCCGGCATCTTCAAGCCGCGCCGCCGGCTCGACCGCGCCATGGTCACGACCGCCTGGGGCGGCGCCAAGGATGCGGACGTGATCATGTTCCTGATCGATAGCGAACGCGGCCTGAAGGGCGATGCGGAAGCGATCCTCGAGGGCCTCAAGGAAGTGCACCAGCCGAAGATCCTGGTGCTGAACAAGATCGACCAGGTGCGTCCTGAAGACCTCTTGAAGCTGGCGGCCGCCGCCAACGAGACGATCAAGTTCGAGCGCACCTTCATGATCTCGGCGCTGAACGGCTCGGGCTGCAAGGATCTGATGGATTATCTGGCCGAGACGCTGCCGGAGGGCCCCTGGTACTATCCGGAAGACCAGATCTCCGATCTGCCGATGCGCCAGCTCGCCGCTGAAATCACCCGCGAAAAGCTCTTTTTGCGTCTGCATCAGGAGCTTCCCTACGCCTCGCATGTCGAGACCGAGAAGTGGGAAGAGCGCAAGGACGGCTCGGTGCGCATCGAGCAGGTGATCTATGTCGAGCGCGAGAGCCAGAAGAAGATTGCGCTTGGCAAGGGCGGTGACGCGATCAAGGCGATCTCGACCGCATCGCGCAAGGAGATCTCCGAGATCCTCGAGCAGCCGGTGCACCTGTTCCTGTTCGTCAAGGTACGCGAGAACTGGGGCGACGACCCCGAGCGCTTCCGTGAAATGGGCCTGGAATTCCCGCGATAAGGCCGCGCGCACACCGTCTGGTGTGATGTTTTTCGGCACCCGTTGAAACGGGTGCCGTGCCGCTCACCGCCCAGGTGGGCTCAAGCGCCTGAAATGCGCTTTCCATTCGCATCGAGAACCGGTTCGCCATCCTCCTTCGAGAACGGGCCCTTGTGCGTGTCGGGCAGGATGTCGAGCACCCGCTCGGACGGGCGGCAGAGCTGTGTGCCGATCGGGGTGACGACGAAGGGGCGGTTGATAAGGATCGGGTGCGCCATCATCGCTTCGAGCAGCCGTTCGTCGCTGACCGTGGGGTCGCCGAGCCCAAGCTCCGCATAGGGCGTGCCTTTCTCGCGGAGAGCGTCACGCACGGTCAGGCCGGCATCGGCTATCATCTTTTCCAGCGCCTGCCGAGACGGCGGCGCCTGCAGATACTCGATCACCGTCGGCTCGATACCGGCGTTGCGGATCATCGCCAGCGTGTTGCGCGAGGTGCCGCAGGCGGGGTTGTGGTAGATCGTGACGTTCATGTGCTTGCCTTCCGCGGGATTGAGACCGCCGTTGCGGCCAGCGTCGACGGTTGCTCAAAGCCATAGGGGCGAAGCTCGCCGCAGGCAAGCCGGCCGCCCGCGTCAGTTCGTACCGGCGTCGGCGACCTGCCGCTTTGCGAGAGCCGGGCCGATCATCTCGATCCGGTTGGTCCAGATGTAACCGGAGAACCCTGGCGGTACCATTTCCAGATCCTGCATCGTGTCGATGCCGGTGGTGGAGTCGCCACCGTCAAAGGGGCCGAGCAGGATGATCTCGCTTCCGGCCGCCTTCATCCGCGCAGCAAAGCGGTCGGGCCAGCCCCAGAGAAACGGCGCATAGTTTCCCGGCACGGCGACGAGGGTGTTCTTGCACGCGTCCGGGACGATGCCGGTCCAACCATAGCCGAAGTACTGCATCAGGCATGCCTTCGTCGACGTCCGGTCGTAACCGCGCATGCCCTCCAGGCGTTTCAGCGTCTCGCGGGTCGGCTCTTCGCCGCCATAGACGCCGAAAACGGCCTCCTGCCATTGCGGTTGCGCCTCGACGCGCGCCGCGAGTTCTGCGCCTTCTTCGGCGCGCCGGCTCTTGAAGTTGATCAGGAACTTGCGGTCGGGCAGGGCGGCCAGCACCTCCTCGAGCGTCGGCATCTGGCCGACGCCCTTGCCGCGGAAGGGGAAGGTCTTGCCGCCGTCGGCCGTATAGCCGTAGCCGATGTCGAGAGACTTCAGCGTCGCCATCGGCGTTTCCTCGGTCACACCCTTGGCCTCTGTCCGGCAATCGAGCGTCCAGTCGTGGAAGACGGCGAACTGTCTGTCGGGCGTCAGATGCACGTCGAGTTCGACGACATCGGCGCCTACCTCGAAGGCCGCCTGCATCGAGGCAATCGTGTTTTCGAGATAGGGATGCTCCGGCGTCCTGATGATCGTCGCCGTACACGTGTCCCTGCCGACATTCTCCTTCGGATAGGTTTGATGCATGCCCCGGTGGGCAAGCAGCTTTGCGGCACCCGCCGGCGGCGCGATGAACAACGATGTGTTCATCAACCACACGACCGCGACAAACAGCACGAAAATGGCAAGCGCTTTCTTCATCCTGATTCTCCTCTGGGAATCGGGATTGCCCGACATTGTGGCGCGACGATGTTGCTTTGCACGTATCGCGTGCGTGCATGTCGCGGATTGCGAACAATGTGTCACCCGTGCGCGCGATTGACCGTGAGCCGGGCCCCGTGAGAGGTAGCCGTCACTGACGTGCGATCCAGGAGAAGTGAGATGCCGCAACTCGTCGAAGGAAAATGGGTCAAGGGCGACGTTGCGGCGAGCGAGATGAAGGGCGGCGCGTTCCACCGCGAGCCGACGCGGTTTCACCGCTGGGTCACGCCCGATGGCAGGCCGGGCCCGGACGGGCAAGAAGCCTTGCCGGCCGAGGCCGGGCGCTACCGCCTGTTCGTTTCCTATCTTTGCCCCTGGGCCTCGCGCACGATCGCCTTCCGCAATCTGAAGGGCTTGCAGGACATTGTCGGCCTGACGGTTTCCAATCCGGAATTGGGCGAAGACGGCTGGGTTTATGACGAACCCGTCGATGCCGGTGCACGCGTCGGCAAGATCCGCTTCCATCACGAACTCTATGTGGCGAGCGACCCGACCTACACCGGAAAGGTCTCTGTTCCCGTACTCTGGGACATGCAGGAAGGGCGGATCGTCAACAACGAGTCCGCTGATATCATCCGCATCCTGAACTCGGCCTTCGACGGGCTCACCGGCAACCGGCTCGACTTCTACCCCGAGGCCCTGCGCGCCGCGATCGAGCGCTGGAACGGCCCGATCTACGAGCGTGTCAACAATGGCGTCTATCGCTCCGGCTTCGCCAAGACACAAGGCGCCTATGACGAGGCGGTGGCAAGCCTGTTCGGCATGCTCGACGAGCTGGAAGCCCACCTTGCGGACAACCGTTATCTTGCCGGCGAGCACCTGACAGAGGCCGACATCCGCCTCTTCGTCACCCTGGTTCGCTTCGACGCGGCCTATCACGGCGCGTTCAAATGCAACATCCGCCGGATCGAGGACTATCCTGCGCTGTCGAACTATCTGCGCGAGATCTACCAGTGGCCAGGCATCCGCGAGAGCGTGCGTATCGACCACATCAAGCGCGGGTACTACGGCATTGCCCACATCAACCCGACGCGCATCGTGCCTGCAGGCCCGCTGCTCGATTTCGACCGACCCCATGACCGCGCGCGCCTGCCCGGTCTAGGCGTCGCTGAAATCTAGGTTTGTTTCTCAGCATTTGCTAAGGAAACAAATTTATGAGGGGCCATAAAGAACCCATTGCCAATCGATCGAAGCTTCCTACCTTAATTTGAGTTCTGATGGATAAGAGCCCGATGGCGGCGGCCTGACGAATTCTCGGCGCGGCACCCAAGAGGAGCCAGATGTGTCCCGCCGGATACCCGTGAGGCTACGCCCGTGCCGGTTCTCGCCGCTTCCGGACGCGCTGGCGCCTGTTCCCGATGCGCCCCGCGCAACCACTCCTGAAGCCCCGAAAGAGCCGACCCTTCGCATCTCTCATGCACCAGGACACGTTCGATAGGTCTGGTAGGGGTGGGATATGAATGCAGCATTGTTGACATTGCTTCGCCGTCTGGTGCGCAACGGTAACCTGACGGTCGTATTTTCTTCCGGTGAAGAAGTGATCCTGGGTGACGGCAGTGGAAAGCCGGCATCAATCCGCATCATCGATGCGGAGGCGGAGGCGGCGATCGTTCGCGATCCCGCTCTTCGCTTCGGTGAAATGTACATGGACGGGCGTGTCGTCATCGAGAAGGGCGATATCTTTGACGTGCTCTCGATCGTGAAAAGGAACGGGCTCGAGAACGCCGCAACGGCGACCAATACGTTGGCTGCCCTCTGGCATGTGTTGCGCCAGCAGATGCGGAGCCGCATGCCGGTCAACCGCAACCGGCACAACGTCGCCCATCACTACGATCTCGATCGCAAGCTCTTCAACCTGTTCCTCGATGAGGACTGGCAATATTCCTGCGCCTATTTTCAACCGCGTGGAATATCGCTCGATGCGGCCCAACTCGCCAAGAAACGGCACATCGCGGCAAAGCTCCTGCTGGAGCCCGGCCAGAAGGTGCTGGAGGTCGGCTCCGGCTGGGGCGGCATGGCCATGTATCTGGCCGAATCCTCGGGCGTTGAGGTTACCGGCATCACGCTCAGCGAAGAGCAGCTGAAGGTCTCGCGTGATCGCGCCGCCAGGCGCGGGCTCTCCGATCGCGTCCGCTTCGAACTGCAGGACTATCGCACCCTGCAAGGCCGGCAGTTCGACCGCATTGTCTCCGTCGGCATGTTCGAGCATGTCGGCATCGGCAACTACGGCAACTTCTTCGAGAAGATGAACGCGCTGTTGAAGCCTGACGGCGTCATGCTGCTGCATTCGATCGGCCAGATCTACAAGCCCTGGGCCACCAATCCGTGGATCGAGAAGTACATCTTTCCCGGCGGCTATATCCCGGCGATTTCGGAGGTTTTGCCTTCCGTCGAGCGCACGCGGCTCCTGGTGAAAGATGTCGAAATCCTGCCGATGCATTACGCCTGGACATTGAAAGCCTGGCGCGAGCGCTTCGTCGCCCGGCGCGAGGAAGCGATCAAGCTTTATGACGAGCGGTTCTTCCGCATGTGGGAGTTCTATCTGGCTGCGTCGGAGACGGCCTTCCTCTACGACAAGCACTTCATCTTCCAGCTACAGATCTCGCCGTCTCTCAGTGCGGTTCCGGCCTCGCGCGGCTATATCGAGGAGAGGGAGCGGCAATTGATCGAGTTCGAAAAGCGCCGCCCACCGCTCGAACCCGTCAACACCTGGGATGCCGTGCCTGAGCAGGAGCATGTCGAGCCTGCCGCCATGGCGTGCTGAACCATCGGCCGTCCCGCCTGAAAGCGGGGCGGCCGATCCATCTTCTGTGGAGTTCCGGTTTTCCGCCGAAGGCCTTCACTTGGCCTTCAAGGTCTGCGCCTTTATGGTCGCCGACCAAACAGCAAAGACGGAATTCCCATATGGCCAGCCCTGCAAAACCCATCGCCGCCATTATCGCCAGCGAAATCAAGGCAACACCTTCGCAGGTCGTTGCAGCGGTCGAGCTGCTCGACGAGGGCGCCACGGTGCCGTTCATCGCACGTTACCGCAAGGAAGTGACGGGCGGGCTCGACGATACGCAACTGCGTACGCTTGCGGAACGGCTGACCTATCTGCGTGAACTCGAGGCGCGCCGGGCATCGATCCTCGAATCGATCCGCGGCCAGGACAAGCTGACCGCCGAACTCGAAGCCAAGATCGCCGCCGTCGAAACCAAGGCCGAACTCGAAGACATCTATCTGCCCTATAAGCCGAAGCGCCGGACCAAGGCCGAGATCGCCCGCGAGTGTGGCCTCGGGCCTCTGGCAGAGGCGATCCTTGCCGATCGCTCGGTGGCACCTGCCGACCGCGCCGCCGCCTTCCTGACTGCCGAGGTGGCCGACGTGAAGACGGCGCTCGACGGTGCGCGCGACATCATCGCCGAAGGTATGACGGAAAATGCCGATCTGCTCGGCCGCCTGCGCAACCACATGAAGGGCGCCGCCTTCCTGCGCGCCAAGGTCGTCGACGGCAAGCAGGAGGCGGGCGCCAAGTTCTCCGACTACTTCGATCATTCCGAGCGCTGGGCAACGACACCGGGCCACCGGGCGCTGGCCATGCTGCGCGGCTGGAACGAAGAGGTGCTCTCGGTCGACATCGTCGTCGACCAGGACGATACCTCGCCGGTCAAGCCGGTCGAGCGCATGATCGCCGCCGCCTACAATGTTGGCGGTCACCTGCCGGGCGACAAGTGGCTTGCCGAGATGATCGGCTGGACCTGGCGCGTGAAGCTTTCCATGTCGCTGTCGCTCGACCTCATGCGCGAACTGCGCGAGCGCGCCGAGGAAGAGGCGATCCACGTTTTTGCCCGCAACCTCAAGGATCTGCTGCTGGCGGCACCTGCGGGATCGCGGGCGACGATGGGGCTCGACCCGGGCATCCGCACCGGTGTCAAGGTCGCCATCGTCGACGGCACCGGCAAGTTGCTCGAAACGACGACCGTCTACCCGTTCCCGCCGAAGAACGACGTCCGCGGCACCCAGGCCGAACTCGCTTCGCTGATCCGCAAGCACAAGGTGGAACTGATCGCCATCGGCAACGGCACCGGCAGCCGCGAAACCGAAAAGCTCGTGGCCGACATGCTCTCGCAGCTTCCGGCGCCGAAGCCGACAAAGGTCATCGTCTCCGAGGCCGGCGCCTCGGTTTATTCGGCGTCCGAAACCGCCGCCCTGGAATTCCCCGGCCTCGACGTTTCGCTGCGCGGCGCGGTCTCGATCGCCCGTCGCCTGCAGGATCCGCTCGCCGAACTCGTGAAGATCGAGCCGAAGTCGATCGGTGTTGGCCAGTACCAGCACGACGTCGACCAGTCGAAGCTCAGCCGCTCACTGGATGCGGTGGTGGAAGACGCGGTGAATGCCGTTGGCGTCGACGTGAACACGGCTTCTGCTCCGCTGCTTGCCCGTGTGTCCGGTCTCGGCAAATCCTCGGCCGAGGCGATTGTCGCCCATCGCGACGCGACCGGCCCCTTTGCGAGCCGCAAGGAACTGTTGAACGTGCCGCGTCTTGGCGCCCGCACCTTCGAACAGTGCGCGGGCTTCCTGCGCATTCCGAACGGCAAGGAGCCGCTCGACGCCTCCTCGGTCCATCCGGAGGCCTATGGTGTCGCCAAGAAGATCGTTGCGGCCTGTGGTCGCGACGTCCGGGCGCTGATGGGCGACAGCGTCGCGCTGAAGAGCCTCGACCCGAAGGTCTTCGTCGACGAGCGCTTCGGCCTGCCGACGGTCAAGGACATCCTTGCGGAACTGGAAAAGCCCGGCCGCGACCCGCGCCCGAGCTTCAAGACCGCGACCTTTGCCGACGGTATCGACGACATCAAGGATTTGAAGGTCGGCATGCAGCTCGAGGGCACCGTGACCAATGTCGCCGCCTTCGGCGCCTTCGTCGACATCGGCGTGCACCAGGACGGCCTCGTGCACGTGTCCCAGCTCGCGGATCGCTTCGTCAAGGATCCGCATGAGGTGGTAAAGGCCGGCGATGTGGTGACCGTTCGTGTCACCGAGGTCGATGTTCCCCGCAAGCGGATCGGCCTCACCATGCGCAAGGATGGTGGCGCCGAGACGGGCCGCGAGCCGCGGTCAGGCGCACCGGGCGGCAACAACAATCGTGGCCCGGCCCCGCGCCAGCAGAAGCCGCAGCAACCGGCCCAGGGCGCCTTCGGTGCGGCGCTGATGGAAGCGATGAAGCGCAAATAGGGCAGGGCTTCGCCGCGGGCGCATCCGGCGCCCCGGCCGCTTGCTCTATAAATTAGTTAATTGTAATAATCCGGCTTTTCCACCATACTGGCTGCAGGGCGGCGCGGGTACACCGTGCCCATGCC
Source organism: Ensifer sp. ZNC0028 (assembly GCF_000799055.1). NCBI lineage: Bacteria > Pseudomonadati > Pseudomonadota > Alphaproteobacteria > Hyphomicrobiales > Rhizobiaceae > Ensifer > Ensifer sp. ZNC0028. The sequence goes on along the minus strand of NZ_JTLA01000055.1, from coordinate 40,566 downwards.
GCAGCCGGCCGGCGACGGAAAGGTCAACGCAAACTCCTTCGCCGCGCGTCCGGTGAAAGGAGTTCGGTGATGGTGGGCAGTGCGATCCGCGGCCTGGCATTGGCCGCCCTCTTGGCGGCGGGCGTGGTGGCGCGTCCGGTTCCCGCGATCTCCCAGGCTCCGGTCAATTGTGCCGACCGGTCCGAAGTGATCGGGTTTCTGACGCGACAATATCAGGAGAAGCCGGCGGCAACCGCGCTGATCAACCAGCAGGCGATCATGGAGATATACGCTGCCGACAATGGCAGCTGGACGCTGATCGTCACCGACGTCAACGGGCGCAGCTGCGTCATTCTCGCCGGCAAGAGCTGGGAAACCCTGCCGCCCTTGCCGATACCGAAGGCCTAGCCGCTCTGGGGGAGTGGGCTCAGCCGCTCCTGTCAGAGCGAGCGGCCGACGCTCGAATAGCTGAAGCCGTGCTTCACCACCTCGTCCTGGCGGTAAATATTCCTGAGGTCGACGAGAATGGGCGTCTTCATCACGGTCTTGAGCCGGCGGAAGTCGAGTGCCCGGAACTCGTTCCACTCGGTAACGATCACCAGGGCATCGGCTTCGTTGGCGGCCTCGTAGGGGTCGCTGGCATAGTCGATCCCGTCAATCAGCTTCTTCGCGTTTTCCATGCCTTCCGGATCATAGCCGATGACATGAGCGCCGGCATCCTGCAGCGTCTGCACGACCACGATCGCCGGGCTGTCGCGCATGTCGTCGGTGTTCGGCTTGAAGGTGAGGCCGAGGATTGCGATCTTGCGGCCGCGCACGTCGCCACCGGCGGCGGCGATGACCTTGCGGCCCATGGCCCGCTTGCGGTTGTCGTTGACGGCCACCGTCGTCTCGACCAGCCGTACCGGGCTGTCATAGTCCTGCGCGGTCTTGACCAGCGCCAGGGTGTCCTTCGGGAAGCACGATCCGCCGTAACCGGGGCCGGCATGCAGGAATTTCGAGCCGATGCGGCCATCGAGGCCGATGCCGCGGGCAACGTCCTGGACGTTGGCGCCGACCCGTTCGCACAGGTCCGCCATCTCGTTGATGAAGGTGATCTTCATCGCGAGGAACGCATTGCCGGCATATTTGATCAGCTCGGAGGTGCGGCGCGAGGTGAAGACCAGCGGCGACTGGTTGAGATAGAGCGGGCGATAGACCTCGGTCATCACGTCCCGTGCCCGCGCGTCGTCGCCCGAAAGGCCGATGACGATGCGGTCCGGCCGCTTGAAGTCTTCGATCGCGGCACCTTCGCGCAGGAACTCCGGGTTGGAAACGACGGCGAAATCGGCGTCCGGATTGGTTTCGCGGATGATGCGTTCGACCTCGTCGCCGGTGCCGACCGGAACGGTCGATTTCGTCACGATCACGGTGAACCCCTTGAGGTTCTGGGCAATCTCGCGGGCAGCGGCATGCACATAGGAAAGGTCGGCATGGCCGTCGCCGCGCCGCGACGGGGTGCCGACCGCAATGAAGATGACGTCGCTGTCGGCGACGGCGGCAACGAGATCGGTCGTGAAGGTGAGACGGCCCGAAGCGACGTTGCTTGCCACCAGCTGGTCGAGACCGGGTTCGAAGATCGGAATGCGCCCCTGCATCAAGGCGTCGATCTTGCTCTCATCCTTGTCGAGACAAACGACGTCGTGACCGAAGTCCGCAAAACACACGCCGGAAACAAGGCCAACATAGCCGGCGCCGATCATCGTGATTTTCATAGGCTCTTTCCCTTGTTGTGTTCCACCGCGAGCTCAGTTCATAGAACGTGCAATTGCGTATTTTTGCAATTGCTTATGCGCTCAGGTTCACACCCATTTATGCTCGATTGCGCGTAAAGCAAGCCGTCCCGCCAACAGAATAATCCGTGGGGATTAGCTGGCGAGCGGCTTACCGGTTCGCGTTGTAGTAATCCTTGTACCAGGCAGCGAAGCGCGCCACGCCTTCTTCGACGGGGAGAGAGGGCTTGAAATCGGTCAGCGCTTCGAGAAGGTCGGGGGAGGCGTAGGTGCGGGGCACGTCGCCCTGCTGCATCGGCAGCATGTTGCGCACCGCCGGCTTGCCGACGGCCTTTTCGACCGTTTCGACGAAGGTCATCAGTTCGACCGGCTGGCCGCCGCCGATATTGACCACGCGGAAGGGTCCCTGGCGCGACAGCGTGTCCTTGGCCTTTTCCTCAGGCACGCGGTTTTCTTCCGCCGGCGCCACATGGGAAAGCCTGAGAATGCCTTCTACGAGGTCGTCGATATAGGTGAAGTCGCGGCTCATGCGGCCTTCGCCGTAGATGTCGATCGGCTGCCCCTTGTGGATGGCATCGACGAACTTGAACAGCGCCATGTCGGGCCGTCCCCAGGGGCCGTAGACCGTGAAGAAACGGAAAGCCGTGGTCGGCACCCTGTAGAGATGGGCGTAGCTGTGCGCCATCAGCTCCATCGACTTCTTGGTGGCGGCATAGAGCGTCATCGGCTCGTCGGCGCGGTCGGTTTCGGCAAACGGGATTTTCTCGTTGGCGCCGTAGATCGAGGACGTCGAGGCCAGCATCAGGTGCTTCGGGTTAAGCTCCCGCGCCAGTTCCAGAATGTTCCAGGAGCCGACTAGGTTGGAATCCACATAGGCCTTCGGATTTTCGAGGCTATAGCGCACGCCCGCCTGAGCGGCGAGGTGGATGATGACCTCGGGTTCGGCAAGCTCAGCGGCCCGGCGCAGCGCGTCCCTGTCCTCGAGCATGCCGACGACGGGCTTGAAGCCGTTCGAACGGGCGAGGATCGCATGCCGATCCTCTTTCAGCGTCACGTCGTAATAGGGGGTCATGCCATCGAAGCCGACCACGAAATGCCCTTCGTCGATCAGCCGCTTGGCGAGGTGAAAGCCGATGAAGCCTGCGGTGCCGGTGATGAGGTAGCGCACGACGATGTCCCCAATTTACGTATCGGCCGTTCATACGAAGAAAGGCGATCGATTGAAAGCCGAAACCATCGGTCTGGTTACCGGTCGAGGTCCTGTTGCAGGGCAGACAGCACCGACATCGCATGGCCGGCATACTGGCTGATCCAGCGATCATGGATCGCCTGGATCGGCAATGCGTTCAGATGGTTCCAACGCTCACGCCCCTCGCGGCGAACGAGTACGAGCTCGGCTTGCTCGAGAACCTTCAGGTGCTGCATGACCGTGCAGCGGTCGAGATTGCTGAAGCGTTCGCAGAGCATGCCGGTGGTCTGCGGCTCCTGCCGCATGGCGTCGAGCATCTGGCGGCGCAGCCCATTGGCAAGCGCTTTGAAAACCAGGTCGTCTTTCGATTCGGTTGACATGTTATTTTTGTGTAACATATTCTTGTTAGTCTCGACAGGAGGAATACACCATGCCCTTTGAATTTCGTGTGAATGGACGGATCAGCCGCCCTGTCGCCCAGGTCTTCGATGCGGTGGTCAATCCGGACCAGCTCAGCCGCTACTTCGTGACGCTTGGCGGTGTCAGCGGGCCGCTGGTCGCCGGCGCAACCGTGACCTGGTGGGGCGAAGTGCCGATTGAGGTGGAGGTGGTCGAGCCCAACGAGCGGATCGTCTTTCGCTGGCCCGCCATGGTCGCCGAGGGCGAGGATGCCTACCAGACCCGTGTGGAAATGCGCTTCCAGTCGCTGGAGGATGGCACCACCATGGTGACGATTGCCGAAAACGGCTGGCGCGAGAACGGGCAGGGGCAGAAGAGCTCCTACGCCAACTGCGAAGGCTGGTCGCAGATGCTCGCCTGCATGAAAGCCTGGCTCGAATACGGCATCAATCTGCGCGACGGCTATTACCTCAGCGAACTCTCAGGCAAGCCGGCGCTCGAGCCGCAGGCCTAGAAACCGCCTGGAGCGGTAACGCCGCAAGCGGAAGGACATCTCGAGGCCGCAGCAGGAGCGCCCATCGCACGTTCGTGCCCGCGGGCGGCGCTTTTGCTCGCTTGCGGCAATTCTTCGTGGGCTTTGACAGATCAACATCGCAGCCGCACCCAGACGGGTCGGCGGCCAACAGCAGCGTGCGTCATGACGAAAATTACCGGTGGTATCAACATCGCAATGAAGGTCCCCTCGCATCAATATGAAGCGGTGATCGCCTTCTATCGCGACACAGTTGGCCTCGAACCCATCCCGGAAAAGTTGCCTGCCATCGGCTTCAAGCTTGGGCCGAACCAGCTGTGGATCGACGAGGCTGCGAATTTCAGCCAGGCGGAAGTCTGGCTCGAACTCTTCACCGATGACCATGCCGGTGCCCTTGGGCAGCTCGCCGCCAACGGGGTCGTACGCTGCGACGCGGTCGAGGATCTGGGTGAAGGCTTTCGTGGCGGCTGGATCATGAACCCGGCCAATATCGTACACATGGTCAGGGCGCCGGACGCCTGGTAAGGCGCCCGGCCGCCGGATTTCACCTGTCCTCAGTACATCGGAGGGAGGCCGCCATTGTTGGCGCTTGCCATCGGGATGCCGCCGGCCGGCTCGGTCATCGGCGGTTCGGCCTGCAGCACGACGACGCGTGAATCGAGCGGCACGCGGCTGTAGAGGTCGATGATATCGGGGTTGAAGAGGCGGATGCAGCCGCTCGAAACGGCCTTGCCGATCGACCAGGCCTCGGTCGTGCCGTGAATGCGGAACAGCGTGTCGCGGTTGCCCTGGAAGAGATAGAGCGCGCGCGGTCCGAGAGGATTGCGCACGCCCGGCTCCATGCCGCCGGCAAGCGGGCCGTAGCGTTCCGGCTCGCGCTCGACCATGCTTTGCGTCGGCGTCCAGCGTGGCCATTCGGCCTTGCGCGCGATGCGCGCTTCGCCCTCGAATTCGAGACCGGCCTTGCCGACGCCGATGCCGTAGCGCATCGCCATGCCGCCATCTTGCACAAGGTACAGAAAGCGGTTCTGGGTATCGATGACGATCGTGCCCGGCGGCTCATGCGTCTGGTAGGCGACCTGCTGGCGCAGATAGCGCTTGTCGACCTTGCTGATGTCGATGGCATCCAGCGGGAACTTTTCGTTCGGCAGCGGGCCGTACATCGCCACGTAGTATGGATCCGGTCCCTTCGGCTTGGCAGGTCCCGACGTGGTGACGCAGCTTGCGAGCGTCGAGGTGGCGAGAAGAAGGGCGAAGAGCTGCGCCAGGCGGCCGGCGCTGTTCCGGGACACACACATAATTTGAATTTTGATCCTGCTGATTGTCATTTTCGGGCGGGAGGCACGGCTTTTGCCGCTCTTCCGTTCTAATGTCAAAGACGGCGTCGGGGCGGCGACAGCATGTCGCAAATGAGGCAACCGATGAGTGTGGCCGAATGGCGACAGTCGGCAACGGTGCTTTGCGCTCGCAACATAGCTTGATCCTCTTTCGACCACGGGTGTATGCCATAGCCATGCAATGGAGCGATCAGGCCATCATTCTCGGGATCCGGCGGCACGGCGAAAGCTCTGCTATCGTCGAGGTCATGAGCGCCACCCACGGCCGGCACCTCGGCATGGTGCGCTCCGGCCGCTCGCGCTCGATGCAGCCGGTGCTGCAGCCGGGCAACTCGGTGGAGGTCACCTGGCGCGCGCGGCTCGACGAGCACATGGGCGAGTTCCGGATCGAGCCGGTTGAGTTGCGCGCCGCCCGGCTGATGGAGACGGCGACCTCGGTCTACGGCATCCAGGCGCTGGGCGCGCTCTTGCGCCTGCTTCCCGAGCGTGACCCGCATCCGCATCTCTACGAGGCGCTGACCGTTATCGTCGATCATCTGGCCGATCCCGCGGATGCCGGCGAATTGTTCGTGCGCTTCGAGCTCGCAGTCCTCAACGACCTCGGCTTCGGCCTCGATCTGACCGAATGCGTCGCAACCGGCACCCGCGCTGAGCTCGTCTACGTCTCGCCGAAATCGGGCAGGGCGGTCTGCCGGGAAGCCGGAGAGCGTTATGCCGATCGCATGCTGGCGCTGCCGGATTTCTTGTCCGCCGAAGCGCGAAGGGCTGCGGACCACGACAGCCTTGCCGCCGCCTTCCGGCTGACGGCCTTCTTCCTTCACCGCCATGTCTATGAACCGCGCGGCCTCGATGTTTCTTCCGCCCGTGACGGCTTCGTCCATGCGGCGCTGAAGGCGCTGAAAGCGCAATCCTCGGCCGCCTGACCCCAGGAGTTATCGATGCACCAGGAACTTTACCCCGGCATGGCCGTGTCCGGCATCGGCGTGTTGTCGCTTGACCGTGTCGCCCGCGACGGCGGCCTGAAGGCGATGCAGGACCTTTTGAGCGGCGACCTGCCGGCCCCGCCGATGTCGAAGACGCTGAAGTTCGGACTAAGCGAAGTGGAAGAGGGGCGGGTGGTCTTCAGGGGACTGCCGACCGAAGAACACCTCAATCCGCTCGGCACGGTTCATGGCGGATGGACGGCAACGATCATGGATTCGGCCCTCGGCTGCGCGGTCTTCACCACGGTCAAACCGGGGGAGGCCTATACGACGGTCGAGTTCAAGGTGAACCTCGTGCGCCCGCTGCTGCCCGATATGGGCGAGGTTTTCTGCGAGGGAAGCATCGTGCATCGCGGCCGCACCATCGCGACCTCCGAAGCCTGGCTGCGCGACCGCAACGGCAAGCTGCTCGCCCACGGCACCGAAACCTGCGCCATCTTCCCGATCGACAATCTCAGGCGTTAAGCAATTCCAGGAAAAGTGCGCAGCGGTTTTCCGTCCGGAATTGCGAACTGGGAAAGCCAATTCCAGGAAAAGTGCGCAGCGGTTTTCCGTCTGGGATTGCGAACCGGGAAGGCCAATTCCAGGAAGTGCGCGGCGCTCTTCCGTCCGGGATAGCGTCGCTGTAACCACCTCTGAAACAAGAAACGCCGCGCTGAGTTGCGCGGCGTTCTTGCTTGTAATCGCAGTCCCGGTTAGCCGATGCGGCCGCCGCCCTGCTTGGTCACCGCAACGACGGCCGGGCGTACCGGCATGTCGTCCTTGAAGTCCGGCCAGCGAGTGGCTGGGGTCTCGTAGGTGGCAAGGCCGGCGTCGCCCGGATGCTGGATGGCCAGGAAGAAGGTGTCCGATGTCGGGTTGAAGCAGGGGCCGCACATTTCGGCGCCGACCGGCACGCGGAAGAAGAGCTTCGACGTGCCGCGGGCGGCACCGTCCGTGTCGATCGCCCAGATACCGTCGGTACGGCCGGTGTCCTTCTCGTTGTTGCCGTCGGTCGAAACCCAGAGGCGGCCATCGGTGTCGATGGCGCAATTGTCGGGCATGCCGAACCAGCCGTTCTTGGTGGTCGCGGTCGAGAACGAAGCGCCGACATCGGCCACGCTTGGGTCGCCACACTTCAAAAGAACATCCCAGCGGCTCTTGAGCGAGGCGAAGTCGCCATCGGTCTCGGTGATCTCGACGATGTGACCGAAGGCGTTCTTGGCGCGCGGGTTGGCGGCGTCGACTTCGTCGGCCTTGCGCTTGGTGTTGTTGGTCAGCATGACGTAGACCTTGCCCGTCTTCGGGTTCGGCTGAACGTCTTCCGGACGGTCCATCTTGGTGGCGCCGAGCGCGTCCGAGGCAAGACGGGTGTTGATCAGCACGTCAGCCTGCGAGGCAAACCCGTTGGCTTCCGTCAGCGGGCCTTCGCCGTGAACAAGCGGCATCCAGGTGACAGTGCCGTCTTCGTCGAACTTGGCGACGTAGAGCGTGCCCTCGTCGAAGAGGTCCATGTTGGCGGCGCGGTCGTCAGGGTTGAAGACGCCCTTAGTCACGAACTTGTAGACATAGTCGTAGCGCTCGTCGTCGCCGGAATAGAGCACGACGCGACCGTCCTTGTTGACGATCGATTCGCAGCCTTCATGCTTGAAGCGGCCGAGAGCCGTGCGCTTCTTCGGCACCGAGGTCGGGTCCAGCGCATCGACCTCGACGATCCAGCCGAAGCGATTGGCTTCGTTCGGCTCCTTGGAGATGTCGAAACGGTCGTAGAAGGACGCCCATTCATACTGGCCGCCCGGTGCGCCGAGCCGCTTCAGCTGCTTGTATTCCGGATGGTCCTCGGCGATCTCGCCGCCGAAGTAGCCGTTGAAGTTTTCCTCGGCCATCATGTAGGTGCCCCAGGCGGTGACGCCGCCGGCGCAGTTGTTGAGCGTGCCGAACACCTTTTTGCCGGTCGGGTCGGAGGGCGTCTTCAGGCGGTCGTGGCCGGCGGCAGGGCCGGTGATCTGCATCTCGGTGTTGACGGTGATGCGACGGTTGTTCTTGCCGTCGAGAACCGGCTGCCACTTGCCGTCGACCTTGCGGATCTCGATGATCGTGCCGCCATGGGCCGCCATCTCGATGTCGACCAGCTCCTTGCTGTATTCGCCGAGAACGACCTTCTCTTCCTCGACTTCCTTGCCGTCCTTCGTCACCTTTTCCTTCACGACGCTGGCGAAGGCGGGGAACATCAGTTCGGCATTGGTGTATTCGTGGTTGACGACGAGCAGGCCGTGGTCGGCGCTGCCGTCGAGCGGGATGAAGCCAACATAGTCGTTGTTGTAGCCGAACAGCTTTTCCTGGGCGGCCGCCGTCTGGTTCTTCGGGTCGAACTCCGGGCTGTCGGCGAAGATCTTGTCGCCCCAGCGAAGCAGGATATCGGCATCGTAGCCTTCGGCGACATGGTGCTTCTCGTCGACGCCGGCTTCGATCTCGGTGAAGTCGAACAGCGAACCGTCCTCGGCGCGTGCCTCTTCGGCGGTCAGGAGAGCGAGCGGGCTGACGGTGGTCGAGATCGCGGCAACCGCCAGCGAGCCGCCGATGAACGACCGGCGCGAGAAGCGGCGATGGATGATGTCGCCCATCGTCGGGTTGGCGGAACAGTTGTGGCCGACATCTTCCAGCTCTTCCCTGCGTTCCGTCAGCGTCTTGAATTCGGTCTCTTCCGTCTGGGCGAGATGCTTGTCCATGATCGGGTCTCCTGGTTGAACGATGGAAACCACTGCGCGAGGCAGCGGTGTTCATCCGCCTGTACCAGCTGCCCAATGACAGTTCTGCGACATTTCCGTGAAGAGATTACAGCGCTCGGCCGTCTATAGATTTGGCGCTTGCACAAAAGTCTGTATGGTTGCGCGCGCCGGCGATTGCGACTGCCAGGGGAAAGTATGTTCGAACTTATTGCTTTAGCTGCCTTTATTCTGGCCCTGTCCGCCTATCTCGGCAACCGCAGGACGACCGAGCGCCTTGGTGCCGAACTGGCCGCCCTCAAGGCGGAGGTCGTGGCGCTGAAGGCCGCGCCGGGCGATCGCGCTCCGGCCGAAGGAGCGACCGAGGCGCTTACGGCTGCGGACGAGTTGCCGGCTGTGCCGGAGACGCTGGGGCCGGAGACGTTGGACGATGCTACTGCCGCCATGTCGGCCAGCGCGCGCGAAGGCGCTCGGATTTTCGGCGATGCAGAGGGAACCGCGGCCGAAATCGAGGGCGAGGAGACGATCGCTGCCAGCACGGAAGCACCGCAGCCGGTCGCAACGGCACCCCGTCAGACCGAGAGCCTGGAAAGCCGTCTCGGCGCCCGGTGGGCCGTCTGGGTTGGCGGCATCGCATTGGCGCTCGGCGGCGTCTTCATGGTCAAGTACTCGATCGACGCCGGCCTGCTGAGCCCGGCGGTTCGCCTGACGCTTGCCGCTTTGTTCGGCCTCCTGCTGATGGCCGCTGGCGAGGTCATCCGTCGGCGCGCCGTGCCCGTGATCGCCAACGAATTCCAGAATGCCATGATCCCCGGCATCCTGACGGCCGCCGGTGCCGTCACACTCTTCGGGGTCGCCTATGCCGCCTATGGCATCTACGACTATATCGGCACGGGCACGGCCTTCGTTCTCTTGGCGGCGATTTCGCTTGCGACCGTCGGCCTGTCGCTGCTGCATGGGCAGGCGCTCGCTGGCCTCGGCCTGCTTGCCTCGCTCGCAACGCCGCTGCTCGTCTCGAGCAATGAACCGCGCCCCTGGGTGCTCTTCGGCTTCCTCTCGATCGTGTGGCTCGCGACCTTGCTTGCGTCGCGCCTGCGCAGCTGGACCGTCGTTCCGACCTTGGCCAATGCGGGCGTCGGGCTTTGGGGCCTGGCCTACATCACCGCTGTCGCGCCATTCGAACCGCGGCCGGTCGCCTTTGCGCTGCTGGTGATGATCGTTGGCATCGGCCTCATCTGGCCGGGCGCCACGGAAGCGGCGCCTGCGCCCGAAGCGCCAGAAGGGGCGGAGCGACGCGGCGCCGTTGCCGGTCCCTGGGAGCGGCTGTTCATCCCGCCGCATGCGGCCATCTCCATTTCGGCTGCCGTCGCCGCCACCGTGCTTGCGCTCCTTCTCATCAGCCCGGCGGTGGCCGCGGTCAAATATCCGGTGACGGAGTTTGCCGTCGTCATTGCGGCGCTGGCAGCCCTGGGGGCCTGGCGGCCGACGGCCGTGTACCCCGCCGCGCTTTCGGCGGTCGGCGCTGTCGCTGGCGTCTGGAGCCTGACGGCGCTGAGCGGCGTGCTCGCCTATCTCGATCCTTCGCTAGCCGATGCCCTTCCGGCTGTCGTCCTGCCCGGGCGCACCGCCATGTTCACCGCTATGCTGCTTGCTGCGCTGTTTATCGGCCTCGGTGGTTTCGTGTTGTCGCGCCGGCTCGTCGCCCATCCGCAATATTCGACGCTCTGGGCGGGCATTGCCGCGGTCGTTCCGATCGCGCTTGTCGCCATGTCGTTCCTGATGACCGGCAACTATTCCTTCGACCTGCCGCACGGCCTGTTCTCGCTCATCGCTGGGGCAGCGCTGCTGGCGCTTGCGGACTGGCTCTACCGCCGCGACGGCGCGGCGGAGGCGCGCGACACGGCGGCCGGCTTGCTGGTGGCCGGCTCGTTCGCCCTCTTCGTGCTTGCCCTCCATGCCTGGACGGACGGGCTGGTCACGACGCTTGCGATCGCCGTGCTCGGCACCGCCTACACACTTGCGACCCGCGTTCGCACCTGGCCGATCCTGCCGTGGATGACCGGCGCGGCGGCCATCGTCGTTCTGGGGCGCATCGCCTGGGAACCGACGATCGTCGGTGCCGGCGATCTTGGCACGACGCCTGTCTTCAATGCTCTGCTGCCGGGTTACGGCGTTCCCGCCGTGTTGCTTGCAGGCTCCGCCTATTTCCTGAGATCCTGGCCCGGCATCCGCGTGCGCAACCTTTTACAGGCGCTCGCCAGCCTCTTCGTGTTGCTGACGCTCGCGATCCTGGTGCGCCACGCGATGAACGGCGGCGTGCTCGACAGCGCTGTGCCGACGCTCGGCGAGCAGTCGATCTACACGCTGCTGGCAATCGGCGCCTCGGCGATCTTCATGAGCCTCGACATGAAGTCGCCGAGCCCGGTCTTCCGCTATGGCGGCATGGGCCTCGGCGTGCTTTCGATGCTGTCGGTGCTTTCGGCACATCTCCTCGGCCTCAACCCCTATTTCAGCGGCGAACTGCTGGGACGTATTCCGTTCTTCGATCTGCTGTTGATCGGCTACCTGCTGCCGGGGCTCGGCTATTCCGGCCTTGCCTGGTATGCGCGCGACAAGCGGCCCTTGCCCTATGTCATGGCGCTTGCCGTCAGCGGCGCGGTGCTTGCCTTCGCCTGGGCGAGCCTCACGGTCCGCCGTGTCTGGCAGGGGGAAAACATCGCGGAATGGAAGGGCTTCCTGCAGGGCGAGACCTACACCTACTCGGTCGTCTGGCTGCTGCTCGGCGTGTTGCTGCTGGTGTTGGGCTCGCGCTTCCACGCCAAGAGCATCCGCATCGCTTCGGCCGTTCTCGTCTTCGTCGCCGTGCTGAAGGTGTTTCTGATCGACATGTCCAACCTCGAAGGTTTCCTCAGGGCTCTGTCCTTCATCGGGCTTGGCGGGGTATTGATCGGAATAGGGCTCTTCTACCAGAAGATCCTGTCCGGCGTCGTCGCTGCACCGACGGCGCCGGCAAAGCCTGCCGAACAGCAATAGGAAAGCATGACAGAGATTTCGAAACTCGCGGCAGCCTTCGCGCCGCATGAGGAGCTTGCTGCAGCGCTGCTGCCGAATGCCTTTGCCGCCGATGACGGCTCGCACGATGCAGCGCATCTGATCCGGGTCTGGAAGAATGCCGCCCGCATCCAGGCGGAAGAGGGCGGCAACGCGCGTTTGCTCGCCGCCGCGGTGCTGCTGCATGACTGCGTCTCGGTCGAGAAGAATTCGCCCTTGCGCACCCAGGCGTCGCGACTGGCGGCTGAGAAGGCAACGGGCATTCTGAAAGATCTCGGTTGGGGCGCGGATGAGATTGCCGCGGTGGCGCACGCCATCCTGACGCACAGCTTCTCGGCCAACATCCCGCCGGAAACGCTGGAGGCGAAGATCCTTCAGGATGCCGATCGGCTGGATGCGATCGGCATGGTCGGCGCTGCCCGCTGTTTCTATATCGCCGGACGTATGGGCAGCGGCCTCTACGACCCGCTCGATCCATTGGCCGAGGCGCGGGCGCTCGATGACAAGGCCTTCGCCATCGATCATTTCGAAACCAAACTTTTCCGGCTGGCCGACGGCTTCAAGACCAAGGCCGGGCGCCGGCTCGCCACGGAACGCGAGCAGCGGCTGCGCGATGTGCTTGCCATGATGCTCGATGAAATCTAGTTGCCGGGAAGGGCGTGTCGCGCTTCTTTGTGCGGGTGTGTAGATTGCACCGGAACATTTCTCCGTTTCCATCAATCCGAGAAATGATCTAGGCCTTTCAACACATTGTGCCGCGCTGATGAATCGGATCGTCAGGCACGTGAATCAGTTTCTGAAGACGAGGGAAGTGCCCATGAAGGTGACCGGTCTCAACATTCATCCGCTGAAGAGCGGTCGCGCGATTGTCCGCGAAACGGTCTCGATCAATCTCGACGGCGTCGAGGGCGATCGGCGCTTCATGTTGGTGGAGCCGGAGGGGCGCTTCATCACCCAGCGCGAATTGCAGCTGCTGGCGCAGGTCGAGGCCAGCCACATCGATGGCGGCGTGCACCTGAAGATGGGTGACCGAGAGATCTCGGTTCGCTTCGATCCCGACCGCAGGCTGAACGTCGTCGTCTGGGGCAGCGAAGTCGATGCAGCCGTGTCGGACGAAACGACGGACGCGGTCCTCTCCTCATGGTTTGGCCGCCCGGTCAGGCTCGCCCATATGGACGCCTCGGCCGAGCGCCATGTCGGCGCCGAATGGGCGGGTACCGCGGCGCCCGTCGGCTTTGCCGATGGCTTTCCGGTGTTGATTACGACGACGGGTTCGCTCGCCGACCTCAACCGGACGCTTGCCGAAAAGGGACAGGAGCCCGTCGGCATGGATCGTTTCCGCACCAATATCCTGGTTGATTGCGATGACGCCTGGGATGAAGACTTCTGGGAAAGCGTCGAGATCGGTGGCATCCGCTTCGATCTCGTCAAACCCTGCGCCCGTTGCATCATGACCACGCAGGACCAAGTAACCGGCGAGCGCATTGGCGGCAACCCGATCCAGGGACTCGCCGAAAAGCGCATGTCCTCTGACCGACGTGTGCCCGGCGTTCTCTTCGGTTGGAATGCGGTGCCGCGCAGCGAAGGCACCGTGACGCTCGGCGACGCGGTCAAGATCATCGGCCGACGCGGCGAGCGCTGGCCGATGAAGGTGCGGGCTTCGGCTTAGTTCAGAAGCATTCCGAACGGAAACCATTTCAAGCCTCTCTTACGCCCAGGGCGTGATGCCGAGAAGTTTGGCGCCGAGATCCGAGAGGCTGGCGGGGGAGGCGTTGTGCTTCTCCCATTCGCGCGGATCGCCGGGGAAGGCGTCGCGCTTCGGATGATCGAGCTCGCGCCACAGTCGCACCCGCTCCTCGCGCTCGGCGACATTGTTCCATTCCGCCGGGTGCATCGAGATATATTGCGCCATGCGCACGCGGCCGTCGGAGTGGTTGGGCCGCACGCCGTGGGCGAGCAGGCTGTTGAAGATCATCAGGTCGCCGGCCTCCATCTCGATGTTGACCGTTGAGAGACCGGTCATGTCGGGGTGCATGGGGTCGCGGTCGGTGCTTTGTGTCTTTTCCCAGCTTTCAAAGTTTTCGAACAGTTCCGGCACGCACTGGAAGCCGCCCACGTCGCCGTCCTGCTTTTTCAGGCTGAGCACGCCCTGGACGCCGATCGGCAGCGGCCGGATCGAGGTGTCGACGTCCCAGTGAATGAAGCCGTTGGGATTGCCCTTGACCTTCTTCGGCGGATTGAGGTTGGCGCGGTCGATCGTCACCCACAGGTCCTCGCGGTCCCAGATGTCGACGAAGGCGCCGTAGATGCGCGGCTCCTGGCGATTGTCCCAGAGATACTGGTGATTGTAGATCTCCAGCATGCCGGTGTTGTTGAGTTCCTTCATCTTGTGCTCGCGTCGCTGCGGCGCGTACCAGGTCGAGGGATCGTTCGGATCCTTCTCGTCGAAGCGCCAGAGCAGATCGACGAGGCGCTCGACATTGGCCGGCGCTACCGCCTGGCGAACGATGACATAGCCCTTCGTGATCCAGTGCTGCCAGTCCGCTTCCGAAAGCACGCGCAACGGCAGCCGCTTCCGGATGTCCTTCAGTTGAATGTCGAGATGGGCCGCTGTCGGGTGGCTGTCTCTGAGTGGCTGCATGGGTATCTCCTCGCCTCGGGAAGGTTGGTTGGTGATGAGAAACCTAGACCTTTCACTGCTGCCGCTGTTGCACGCAGCCTGCCAAAATTGATACTATTCTGGCTTCCAAGGAGAAAGTGGCGCAACATGAAGGCTGTTTTGCAGAAGATATCGAGGCCGACCAATGCCTCATCCATCCTGCTCGACCGCCGGCTCGACGATGCCATCCCGTTCCAATGGCACCATCATCCCGAGTTCGAACTGACGCTGACCCTCAACTCGCGTGGCCAGCGCTTCATCGGCGACCATATCGGCGCCTATGACGACGGCGACCTCGTGCTGGTCGGTTCCAACCTGCCGCACACCTGGCATTCCGCCGGCAAGCTCGAGGAGGCGGAGCCGCACGTGGCGCTGGTGCTCTGGTTCCATCCGGAGTGGGTGGAGCGCCTGGAGGAGGGGTTTGTCGAACTCGCCGGCGTCAAGGCGATGTTCGAGCGTTCGGCCCCGGGGCTGCAGTTCACGCCGGACGCGGCAGCGCGCGTACGCCCGCTGTTCGAAGGGTTGCGCCGGTTGGCGCCGGAGGAGCGCCTGCCGGATGTCCTGTCGATGCTGACGATCCTGGCGCGCGAGCAGGTGGTCACGCCGCTCTCGAGCCGGGTCGTCACGCCATCGGGCCGATCGGTCGACCGCGGCCGCCTCGACCGGGTGCTCGACCATATCCATCTGCATTACGCTGAAAACCCGTCGATGGACGAACTCGCCGATCTGGCAGCGCTCAGCCTTTCCGGCCTGCATCGCCTGTTCCTGCGCCACCTCAACATGCCGGTCTCGGAATATCTGATGCGGCTTAGGATCGGCGAGGCCTGCGCGCTGCTCAGTGGTTCGACGCGCTCGATCGCCCATATCGCCGATGCCGTCGGCTATCGTTCGCTTGCCAACTTCAATCGTCAGTTCAAGGCGGCCAAGGGCATGACGCCTCGAGCGTTTCGCGACCGGTTCCGCAGTGCCGCTTGATCAAGGCATCAATTCCGGTGATTGCGGCGTCAATTTAATTGGCTTTTATCTGTTTTAGCAGCCGCATAGGATCGCGCTCCATCAATCGGAGAGATTCCATGTCCGCTGTTTCCGGAGCATCCGCGCCGTCCAGTGCCCGTCAGGAGATGCCCTGGCTGATCATTGCGGCCGGCTCGGTCGTCGCGATGCTCACCTTCGGCCCGCGCTCGGCGATGGGCTTTTTCCAGCTGCCGATGCTCGCAGATACCGGCTGGGACCGGACGACCTTCGGTCTTGCCATGGCGCTGCAGAACCTCTGCTGGGGCCTGAGCCAGCCGTTTTTCGGTGCGATTGCGGACAAGTTCGGTACGTGGCGGGTGCTTGCCATGTCGGGCCTTCTCTACGCAGCAGGCCTGTTCATCATGGCCTTTGCCGATGCGCCGATCTGGCTGCACATCGGCGGCGGCGTGCTCGTCGGCATGGCGGTGGGCTCCGGCTCCTTCGGCATTCTGCTCTCCGCCTTTGCCCGCAACGTCACTCCGCATCAGCGCTCGCTTGCCTTCGGCATCTGCACGGCGGCCGGTTCGGCCGGCATGTTCCTGTTCGCGCCACTCAGCCAGGGCCTGATCTCGGCCTATGGCTGGTCGGACAGCCTGGTTTATCTCGGCGTCCTGATGTTGCTGGTGCCGTTCTTCGCGATCCCGCTGCGCGGCAACGCGTCCTCCGGCCGCCAGAGCGAGGCTCAGTACAAGCAGTCGATCGGCGAGGCGCTGAAGGAAGCGCTTGGCCACAAGAGCTATCTGCTGCTCGTCTCCGGCTTCTTCGTCTGCGGCTACCAGGTTGCCTTCATCACCGCGCACTTCCCGGCCTATATCGGCGATATCGGCATCGACGCGCGTTACGCGGTGATCGCGCTGGCGCTGATCGGCTTCTTCAACATCATCGGCTCGCTGTCGGCAGGCTTCATCGCCCAGCGCTACTCGAAGCCCTATTTCCTGGCGCTGATCTATATCGCGCGCTCGGTGGCGGTGACGGCCTTCCTGCTTTTGCCGCAGACGCCGACCTCGGTCATCGTCTTTGCCATCGTCATGGGCCTGCTCTGGCTTTCGACGGTGCCGCCGACCAATGCGCTGGTCGCGATTATGTTCGGCACACGGCACCTCGGCCTGCTCGGCGGCATCGTCTTCCTCTCGCACCAGGTCGGCTCGTTCCTGGGCGTGTGGATGGGTGGCTACCTCTACGACCACTTCGGGTCCTACGATCCGGTGTGGTGGCTCGGCGTAGCGCTCGGCATCTTCGCGGCAATCGTCCATTGGCCGATCGAGGAGAAGGGCGTGGCACGCCCCGCCATGGCCTGAACGAAAACGAAAATCAGAAGCGCTGCGAAAAGCGGCGCTTCTATTCTTGAATTCTGTCACAAAACTTTCTAAATCAACCCATGCGGCTTTGCCGCTTTTGTTTTGGTTCAATTATGCTCAGATTGAGCATAATTGAAGAGCCGCCCAGGAAGAGGGGCGGAGAGGAGATGTCGATGACGCGCCTTGCACCCCGCACCGCGACCGTGGCGAAACCGGTTTTTGTCAGCGCCGCTGAGCGCTTCGGCATCATCGAAAGACCCGAGCTTGCCTTTACGCCGGCGGTCGCGCGCGAAACCGAGCATCTTTACGAGAAGGTCAAGGATTTCATTCCGGCGATCGAGTGGCCGGTCTATGCGCCCTATGTGCACGCCATCAACCGGCTGAAGAAGGAGCGCAACGCCGTCATCCTCGCGCATAACTACCAGACGCCGGATATCTTCCACTGCGTCGCCGATATCGTCGGTGACTCGCTGCAGCTGGCGCGCGATGCCGCCAAGGTCGATGCCGAGATCATCATCCAGTGCGGCGTGCACTTCATGGCCGAAACGTCGAAACTGCTGAGCCCGGAAAAGACCGTGCTGATCCCCGACGCCAAGGCGGGTTGCTCGCTATCGGAATCGATCACCGGCGCCGATGTCCGCCTGTTGAAGCAGCGCTACCCCGGCGTTCCCGTCGTCACCTATGTCAACACGTCCGCCGACGTGAAGGCCGAGACCGACATCTGCTGCACCTCGTCGAACGTGCTTGATGTCGTCGAGAGCCTGGAATCCGACACGGTGCTCTGCATTCCCGACGAGTACCTGGCGATGAACGTGGCGCGCCAGACCAACAAGAAGATCCTGACCTGGAAGGGCCACTGCGAGGTGCACGAGCGCTTCACCGCCGCCGAACTGCTCGCCTACAAGGAAGCCAATCCGGGCATCGAGATCATCGGCCATCCCGAATGCCATCCGGACGTAATCGCCGTCTGCGACTTCGCTGGTTCGACCTCCGGCATGATCAACTACGTCAAGGACAATCGCCCGTCGAAGGTGCTGCTCGTCACCGAATGCTCGATGGCGTCGAACATCCAGGCGGAGATCGAAGGCGTCGAGTTCGTCAAGCCGTGCAACCTCTGTCCGCACATGAAGCGCATCACGCTGCCGAAGATCCTCGACAGCCTGCTGACCATGACGGAGGAGGTTCTCGTCGACCCCGCGATTGCTGATCGCGCCCGCTTGGCGGTCGAGCGCATGGTGAACCTCAAGCAGTAACAATTTCAACCGGCTCACACCGGATGCAGGCATGCGCATTGGAGGAGAATGAATCATGCTGACCGACCATTTCCGCCCGCAATCCTTCAACGGGATTGACGACATCGTCATCGTCGGTGGCGGCCTGGCCGGCCTCTTCTGCGCGCTGAAGCTGAGCCCGAGGCCGGTGACGATCCTTGCCGCAGCCCCGATCGGCCATGGCGCCTCGTCGGCCTGGGCGCAAGGGGGGATTGCCGCCGCCATGAGCCCCGGCGACACCTTCGAAAAACACGTCGCCGATACGCTTGCCGCCGGTGCCGGCATCGTCGACGAGAAGATGACGCGCATGATGGTGGCCGAAGGCCCGGCGCGCATCCATGACCTGCTCGACTATGGCGTACCCTTCGATCGCGATCTCGAAGGCAAGCTACTGCTCTCGCGTGAGGCGGCTCATTCCGAGCGCCGTATCGTCCGCGTCAAGGGCGACATGGCCGGCAAGGCGATCATGGAAGCGCTGATTGCCGCCGTCCGCCGGACGCCGTCGATCCGCGTGATCGAAGGCTATGTGGTCGAGGAGCTGGTGCGCGAAGGCCGGTTCATCTCCGGCGTCGTCGCCCGGCCCGATGCCGGACAGTCGAAGAAGCGCGTGGCTTTCCCGGCCCGCGCCGTCGTGCTCTGCTCCGGTGGCGTTGGCCACCTCTATGCGGTCACCACCAACCCGTGGGAAGCCTGCGGGCAGGGGCTCGGCATGGCCGCCCGCGCCGGCGCGATCATCGCCGATCCGGAATTCGTGCAGTTCCACCCGACCGCCATAAACATCGGCAAGGATCCGGCGCCGCTCGCGACCGAGGCGCTGCGCGGTGACGGCGCCCAGCTTCTGAACGCCGCCGGCCATCGCTTCATGCTCGATATCCACCCGGACGGCGAGCTTGCGCCGCGCGACATCGTTTCGCGTGGTGTCTTTGCCGAGGTCCAGGCCGGCCGCGGGGCCTTCCTCGATTGCACCAAGGCGGTTGGCAAGCATTTCCCCGAGATGTTCCCGACGGTCTATGCTTCCTGCATGGCGGCCGGCATCGATCCGGTCACGCAGCCGATCCCGGTGGTGCCGGCGGTTCACTATCACATGGGCGGCGTGCTCACCGATGCCGAAGGCCGCACCTCGATCGATGGCCTCTGGGCAGCCGGCGAGGTGACCTCGACCGGCGTGCACGGCGCAAACCGCCTTGCCTCCAACTCGCTGCTCGAAGCCGTGGTCTTTGCCGCGCGTATTGCTGAAAACATCAAGGGCACGCTGCCGACACCGCAGTTGACCGAATGGGGCGACAATGCCGGCGAGAACGACGACCCGGTGACGGTCGAAGATAGCCCGCAGCTGACGATCCTGCGCAAGGTCATGAGCGACTGTGTCGGTGTGATCCGCACGCGCGAAAGCCTGGTGCGGGCGATCCGCGAGATCGAGCAACTCGAGCGCGACAACACCCGCATGCGCTTCACCAACATCATCACGACAGCCAAGCTGATCGCCGTCGGCGCGCTTCGCCGCACCGAAAGCCGCGGCGGTCACTTCCGCGCCGACTGCCCGCAGGAACGCCCGGAATGGCGTCGCCGCACCTATCTGACGCTCGCTGAGGCCAATCGCCTGGCGCGTGAACTGGCAGAGACGGAAGCAGCCTGAGGCAGCCTGGTCGGCCGCTTTCGAATGGAACCTTTGGAATGAGTGACACGATGACAGCAGCCCTCCGCCCCGAACTGCCCGCACTGATGATCGAGGATCAGGTGCGCGCGGCACTGCTTGAGGATCTCGGCCGCGCCGGCGATATCACGACGCTTTCGACGATCGGGCCGGACCTGACGGCAACGGCCGGTATGAATGCGCGTGATCCCGGCGTCATTGCAGGACTGGAGCTCGCGCGTGCAGCCTTCCGTCTGGTCGACCCGTCGATCCGCTTCGAGGCACTGGTGGCGGACGGCGACCGGGTCGAACCGGGTATGGCGATCGCCCGGATCTCCGGCCGCGCTCGCGGCCTGCTGTCGGCCGAACGTGTCGGCTTGAACTTCCTCATGCATCTCTCGGGCATCGCCACCTATACGGCGAAGTTCGCAGACGAGATCGTCCACACGCGTGCGAAGGTCTGCTGCACCCGCAAGACCATTCCGGGCCTGCGGGCGCTGGAGAAATACGCCGTGCGCCTGGGCGGCGGCTCCAATCACCGCTACGGGCTGGACGACGCGGTGCTGATCAAGGACAACCACATCGCCGTTTCCGGCGGTGTCGCCAGCGCCGTCCACGCGGCGCGCGCCTATTGCGGCCATCTCGTCAAGATCGAGATCGAGGTCGATGGCCTCGACCAGATGCGCGAGGCGCTGACGGCCCAACCCGACGTCATCCTGCTCGACAACATGGGGCCCGACTTGCTCCGCGAGGCCGTTGCGATCAACCGGGCGCACTGGCAGCTCTCCACCGACGCCTATGCGGTCGATGCCCGCCGGACGCGGTTGGAGGCTTCAGGAAACGTCAATATCGATACGGTGCGGGCAATCGCCGAGAGCGGCATCGACTACATCTCGACCTCGAAGATCACGATGGCCGCCCCGACGCTCGACATCGGTCTCGACATCGCCATCAAGAAATAGCCGGAGACACGATCAGCGCTGCATGATGAAGGGGCAGGAGAAGCGCTCGCCGACGGTGATCTGCGTACCGCAATCATAACGGCAGGTCTTGAACTGTCCGTTCGTGTCCTGACTGTTGAGATTGCAGATGGTCGTCTGCGGTTGCATGCCGCCGCCCTGCTGGTTCTTGAAGTAGTCGGGCATCTTCGGCTTCTCGTCGGTTCCCGATTGCGGCGAGGTGCCGAGCAGCGACGTCAAAAAGGCCAGTGCGAGCAGCATGGTTGTCACCTCGGTCGTAGATATCGGGTCGCTCGGCGGCAGGTGGCGACTATTCGGCCTCGTCCCGCAGCACCGATCATAGCATCATCGCTCCTATGTAGGGCGTGCCGCCGGATGTTTTTAGGTGCCGGTCCAGCTCAGGAACTGATGGCTGCGATCATCGCCCGCCGACCTTGAGCCCCGGGGCAGGGCGCTCGTCGAGGATCTGACGGCGGAAGCGGAAGAGGGCGGCCGGCCGCCCACCGGTGGAAGAGAGCGTCATGCCCGTCGGCTCGACCAACTCGGCCCCTTCGACCAGGCGCCGGAAATTTTGCTTGTGCAGATGGCGCCCGGAGATCGCCTCGACGGTTGCCTGCAGATCGGTCAGCGTGAACTCGGGCGGCATCAGCTCGAAGACAACCGGCCGATATTTGATCTTGCCGCGCAGCCTCGCCATCGCCGTGGCGACGATGCGGCGATGGTCGTGGCGCATTGCCAGCCCGACGGTCAGAATGTCGCTGCCGTTGCCGCGGCCGTCGATCGCCGCCTCCGGCACGAGCCCTGCCTCGTACAGCAACTCATAACGCTCGAGCACGCGCTCCTCGTCCCAGGGAAAATCGGCGAGGCCGAAGGCCAGGCGAATGCGCGCCCGGCGCCCGGCAATCCGGGCGGCCTGCTCCTCGCCGGATACGCCGGTTTCCCAGCGGGCAAGCGCCGGCAGGATGGCCTGGTCGAGCACCGCCGGGCGTCCCTGCCGCCAGTCTTCCCAGGGCAGGTAACCGTACCAGTCGCGCCAGTGCGCGCCCGCTTCGGCCAGCCGTTCGGTATTCTCGGCATCGGTTCTGGTCAGCGCCAGATAGCCGACAGAGACCATGTGCTTGCCTTCTTCGCCGGGCAGCCGCTGGCGGCCACGATCGCCGAAGGTGTAGAGCTGCTCGATATAGCCGAGCTTCAGCGCCGTACGTTTTTCGACGCGATCCCGCAGGCTCGTCTCAAACGTCCGGTGGAGCGCCGGATCGAAGGGGCCGAACGGCAGGCTGTCGCGCGCGTCGCCGTCGCTTTCGCTGACGGCGAGGATGCGCGGGCTGCGGTTGACCACGGCGACGATCGCCGCATTGAGGCCGATCTCGACCGTTGTCGGCTGTATCTCAATCGGCAACGGCTGCTCCTTCGGAAGCAAGCGGCAGAAGGAACGGTGCGTTGCCGTCGGCATCCGCACCGCGACCGATCGCGCGAACGGCTGTGACGAGCCGGCCGTTGCGCTCGAGTACGGCGTCACCGATCTCGACAAGCCGGCTATTGGGGGTCGCAAAGGGCGAGGCTCGGCGCAGCCGTTGCACCAGTTGCGTGTCGTCCTGGTTCGGCTCGGCCGCAAGCGCGGCGATCAGGGCGGCTGCGGGCGAGCGGGAGACGCCCATCCAGCAATGAACGAGCAGCGGCCGTGCGCGGTCCCATTCGCGCGCAAAGGCGACGATCTGCCGGACATGGTCTTCCTGCGGCGCGATGAGGTCGCCGGTGCCGGCAAAGGTGATGTCGTTCATTCCGAGCGTGAGATGCCGCGCCTTGGCGATGACGCCGGGGCGATGAAAGTCCTGGCCCTTGGCGACGAGGCTGATCATCTCTGTGCAGCCATGGCGGACGGCCATTTCGGCGATGCGGGAAAGTGGTGAAACAATGATGTCGGGCATGTTAGATTTCCGCGCGTGCAGGCAGGCGCTGCGCTTCCAGCGCCAGGAACCGCTCGGTGAACAACCGCTGCGCCTCGACCGCCGGCACGGGATCGATCAGCAGCGTCTCGCGGGTGATGCCGCGCGGCTGGCCGAAGAATTTTCGCGCCTCTTCGACCGAGAAGCCGGCAAGCACGGTCGCTTCGAAATAGGCGGCGACATGGTCGGCCTTCTTGATCTTGTCCTTCAATTCCTTGGAGCAATGCGGCGGCAGGCCGAAACGGAGATGGATGGCGCTTTCCAGCCGCTTTTCGACCGATTTGTAGCCACCGCCGACCACCGCCTTGAACGGCGAGATCATGTCGCCGATCACGTATTCCGGCGCGTCGTGCAAAAGCGCCAGCAGGCAATCGTCGCTGCTGCATTTGTTGCTGCGGCGAAAAATGTCCTCGACCATCAGGCTGTGCTGGGCGACCGAGAAGGCATGGTCGCCGGCGGTCTGCCCGTTCCAGCGGGCGACGCGCGCGAGACCGTGGGCGATATCGCCGATCTCGACGTCGAGCGGCGACGGGTCGAGCAGGTCCAGCCGGCGGCCGGAGAGCATGCGCTGCCAGGCGCGGGCCGTCGTCACGCGCTCGCCTCGTCGGCAGACGTCGGGAAGGTGAGCCCGGCCCATTCGGGCAGGACCAATGTCACCGGCACGTCGCCGGCAAGCAGCGGGATGCCGTTCGCCATCGCTTCGCCGGCCTTATCGATGCGCACGATCGCGAGTGCCGACTTGCCCTGTACCGTGCCGAGCGTGCCGATCGACTTGTCGTTTGCGGTGATCGTCGTTCCCGTCGGGGGAAGGGCGGCGTGGGCAGAAACGATCACGACCCGGCGGCGCGGCGTGCTGCGGTGCTGCATGCGCGACACCACTTCCTGGCCGACATAGCAGCCCTTCTTGAAGGAAAGGCCGCCGTTCTTGTCCATAAGCACATCATGGGGGAAGGCGTCCTGCACCGCATAATCGGCGCCGGCATTGGCAATGCCCGCCGCGATCCGCAGCCGTTCGAGGTCTTCTGCGCCGGCCGTGTCGCCGGTGGCTTCCCCATAGGCGCGAAAGAGCGCAATGCCCGCCTTCTCGAAACGGTGGTCGCGATAGGCACCCGCGGGTGCTGCTTCGTCGAATATTACGGTGACGGCGTCGGATGTCTTGATCGAAAGCTCGACTGCCGAGCGAAGCTTGTACATCGTCAGGCGCTTCAGCAGCGCTTCGACCTGGTCATGTGCCGTTTCCAACCGTAGGCCGTCGCCGTCGCGGGAGATCAGGAACTCGAACAGGATCTTGCCCTGTGGCGTCAGCAGAGCGCCGGGACGCGCTTCGTCGGGTGCAAGCGCGTCGAGATCGGTGGTGATCAGTCCCTGGAGAAGATCTTCGGCGTCCTTGCCGGAAATGGCGACGATCGCGCGATCGTCGAGGCGAACTCTGGGCATCGTTCGAATCCTGTTCGACGGGAAAGGAGAATCCCGCGCTAACCTAGCAGACGATCACCTGAATGGCCGCGGCCGACTCGGGCCCCGGTTCCACCGGTGATCTCTTGGCGAAGAGGTAGGATGTTCAGCTGTCAACGGCAAGCGTGGTCGCCGGCGGTCAATCGCCGGCGATGAAGAATTTCCACTTTCCGTCCGGCATGATGCCGACGCGGTAGAAGTTGTAGCTGCCGAATTCTTCCATGTCGGCGAAATCACCGGCCGTGACCAGGCGGAACAGGTCGACCTTCTCCGGTGCCGTCAGCGTCGAGAGCTTCTTTTCCGCGAAATAGGGCCAGACATAGGCTTCCTGGGGCGTGCCCTTGTCCACCAGCACAAACCCGGTCGACAGAACGTCGAGCAGGATCGCTAGGATTTCGACGCCTTCCTGGTCGCCCGAAAGGCTCTTCAGGATCGACACCGGGTCTTCGTCGCCGGTGACGCCGGTGACCTGGGTCTGGTTCGGGCCCTTGCCGAGCAGCGAGCGCAGCCGCTCGATATCGCCGGAAGCCGCTGCCTCGACGATCAGCTCACGCATGCGGGCGACCGGCGCTGGGATTTTGGAAATGTCGGTCAGCACTTCGACAGGCCCGGTCGGCTCCGGCTCTTCGGCTTCGGGAGCGTCTTCCTTGGTGGCTGTCGCCGACTTGTTGATCAGCGGATCGGGCATCGGAATTTCGAGCGGAAGCTTCTCTTCCTCATCCGGCTCTTCGGCTACGGGCGGCGTCGCCTTCTGGTCGCCCGCGGCAGGCTGTTGCTCGGTCGGGACGGGTTGCGGCGCGCCCTGCAATTCGCTGAGAGCGAAGGCGGGAGAAACCGCTGCCGGGGTGGTCAAGGCGACACCGGCCAACAGCAGTGTAGCGAGGCGAACCGGAAGGGTCCGGTTTGCGAGATTCCGATGCATCGGGCAGTCCTGATATTACTGAATCGTGCGCTGGGGCGAGAACTCGCCGGCGAGCACGCGCTCGCGAAGCGAATTGAGCATTGCTTCGGCGCCGTCTTCGCCATGAAGCCGAACGGTTTCCCGCATGGCAAGGGCAATGGCTGCATCGGCGATGATTTCCGGCTCGATACCGTCGGCCATTCCGTCCGCCCAGGCCTCGCTCTGGTGTTCCAGCGCAGCCTGCATTTTCTCGTGGACGATCATGTCATCGATGTCGGTCAGGCTTGGTTCCATCATTCGTTCCATGCGACTTCCATTGTGCAAGCGGTTCATTTTATGGCCGTTCGGCTGAACTCCGACTGAACGGCCGTGACGGACTCGCCACTTCTTACCACTCTCTTAACGAACTTAGCAGCCTTTTCCCGAAACGACACGGGGTCGTGAGAAAAGAGGTTAATTTATTGCTAATTTCCAAAGCGGGCGACGATTTCTGACGCAAGTGTTGCGCCTTCGGCACGATATCGCTGTTCGGCGACGATCGCAGGCCCCGTGCAGCTCGTATAGACGGATGCGAAGGTGCGATACCCGCGGTTGAAGGCGGCCGTCATCCGCTCGCGCCGTTTGATTTCGGTGGCGGTTTCCTTGTCGATCAGTTCCTGCATCGAGCGGCGCCAGACATCCTCCGGTTCCTTGACGCAGAGATTGCGGAGGTAGTGCACGGAGCCGAGGATCTCGGAGAGCCGAACCAGCCGCTGGTCGTAGGGCGTCGGCTTTTCCTCCACGGCGGCCGGGGCTGCGGTCTCGGTCTTGGCCGGCTCTTTCGTAGGTGATTTTTGCGCTGCCGCGCCAGTGGCGACTGTCAAGGCAATGCCGGCGAGCGTAAGCCTTGTAAGGATCGGGACAGGGATCATGATTTCACCAAGCCCGAATTGGCGGCGGTTTCAAGGCCGTCGCCTGATGTCGCGGCGTTCGCTCCGGCGCCGGAGAGCCTTTCCACACATTCTCGCACGCTGTCGGGGATCGGCAGGGCGAAGATCTCCTGAGCCGTGAACCAGCCGAGCCCTGCGGCGTCGTCGCTGGCGACGGCAACTGCGCCGGCATCGGCCTCGGCCCTGAAGACCGACAGCAGGAAGTGTCGCCCCTCGGACTCTTTGCCCGGCAGATCGTAGACTTCGAACAGCACCGGATCGCGCGCCTTGATGCCGGTTTCCTCGAGCAATTCGCGAAGTGCTGTCTCCGCCGGCGTCTCGCCGGCTTCCGCCCGGCCGCCCGGAAAGGCGTACATGTCGGCCGACGGCGGGTTGGCCCGGCGGACGAGCAGATAGCGGCCGTCGCGTTCGAGAATGACGGAGGAGGCAAGTTCGGGCTTGGTAGGCATCGGGGAATCAAATCGTCTCGGTAGCGTTGACCCATCCTACGTGAAGTGCCACATCCATGTCATGTGCGGACGTTTTGCGCTGACGGCGACACCCGACGAAATAATGGAATTGTTCAGCCTGCTGGAAAGCGACGACTTTCCGGCGCGCTTCAATATCGCGCCAACCCAGCCGATCATGGTTGTCGTCGCCGGCGAGCGTGCCGCACCAGGCAGCAACCTGCCGGAGCGCCGGGCGCTGCTCGTGCGCTGGGGCTTCATGCCGGGCTGGGTCAAGGACCCGCGCGACTTTCCACTGTTGATCAATGCGCGGGTCGAATCGGCAATCGAAAAGGCGTCGTTCCGTGCCGCCATGCGGCACCGGCGGGTCCTTGTGCCGGCCTCCGGCTTCTACGAATGGCGCCGGCCGCCGAAGGGTAGCCGTGAGCCGTCGCAGGCCTATTGGGTGCGCCCGAGGAAGGGCGGCATCGTCGCCTTCGCCGGTTTGATGGAAACCTGGTCCTCGGCCGACGGCTCCGAGGTCGACACTGCGGCCATCCTGACGACGGCCGCCAACGCCTCGATCCGACAGATCCATGACCGTATGCCGGTCGTCATCCAACCCGAGGATTTTGCCCGCTGGCTGGATTGCAAGACGCAGGAACCGCGCGAGGTTGCCGATCTCTTCGGCCCGGTCGCGGAGGACTACTTCGAGGCGATCCCTGTTTCGGACAAGGTCAACAAGGTCGTCAACACCGGTCCCGAAATCCAGGATGCCGTCACGCCCAGGTCGGTTGCTGATGCCCAGCTAAAAGGCAAGGGCAGGCCGACCGAGCCCGATGGCGGGCAGATGTCTCTCTTTTAAGGAAAAGAGCGTCGGAACCGTCAGGCTGGCCGCTTGGTCAGCTTGCCAGCCGGCTTCGCCTTCACCTGCAGCGCTGCGGCAAGTACGGCCTTCAGGCCGAGCGGGCGATACTGTTCGACGAGGTTGGCGGATTTGGCGATGTCTTTGGTCTTTGCGGCTTTCACTTGCACTCACTCCTTGATGCTTTCCCGAACCGGATACACTGCCGCTTTCGCACGTCTTCACGAAAGCGACGCTCCTCCTTGCTCTCCGGAGACAGGATTTCGTGGTGTGCTACCAACTACACCGCGAATCTGTTTTCCGCATGGCGATCTCAGATAAGCCTAATCATGACAAATCCATGACCGCGGAATCCTTTCGATAGTCGGCTGTGCTTGCACGCGGCTGACCTCTTGACCGAAATCGGGTGACGCGCGATAAGTGAGGCCATGAAAACGGTTATCTGCATTATCTGCCGGAACATTATTCGCTAGCGCTCCGCTGGCCTGGCCGTTTTCGTCTCCTAAAATCCAAGATGACAAACGCGCGGGCCTCCCGGGCGCGGTATTTTACGGTCGTATGCATCTTGGAGAATGGCAATGGGCGGAACGCCGACACTGAAGCTGTACAACACGCTGACGCGGGAGAAGATCGAGTTCAAGCCGATCGATCCCGACAACGTTCGCATGTATGTCTGCGGCCCGACGGTCTATGACTATGCCCATATCGGCAATGCTCGGCCGGTCATCGTCTTCGATGTCCTGTTCCGGCTGCTGCGCCATGTCTATGGCGCGGATCACGTCACCTATGCGCGCAACATCACCGACGTCGACGACAAGATCAACGCGCGGGCGCTGCGGGACTATCCGACCCTGCCGCTCAACGACGCGATCCGCCGGGTGACGGAGAAGACCGAAACGCAGTTTCTCGAGGATGCCAGGGCGCTCGGCTGCCTCGATCCTGATGTCCAGCCGCGGGCCACCGACAACATCGCGCAGATGATCGACATCATCGAAAAGCTCCTCGCCAAGGGCCACGCGTACCAGGCGGGCGGCGAGGTGCTGTTCGATACCAAATCGATGGCCGATTACGGTCAGCTCTCGAAGCGCAATCTCGACGAACAGCAGGCCGGCGCCCGTGTCGCCGTCGAGGCGCATAAGAAGAGCCCGGGCGATTTCGTGTTGTGGAAGCTTTCTGGCGACAACGAACCGGGCTGGGAAAGCCCGTGGGGCAGGGGCCGCCCCGGCTGGCACATCGAGTGCTCGGCCATGAGCAGCCGCTACCTCGGCGAAGTCTTCGACATCCACGGCGGCGGGCTGGATCTGATCTTCCCGCACCATGAAAACGAGATTGCCCAGTCCCGTTGCGCTCACGGCACGCAAGTGATGGCAAACGTCTGGATGCACAACGGCTTCCTGCAGGTCGAAGGCCGCAAGATGTCGAAGTCCGAGGGCAACTTCGTCACCATCTACGAGTTGCTGCACACGGAAAAATTCGCCGGCCGCCAGTGGCCGGGCGATGTGCTGAGGCTCGCCATGCTGATGACGCACTATCGCGAACCGATCGATTTTTCGGTGAAGCGGTTGGAAGAAGCAGAGCATCTGCTCTCCAAGTGGCCGGTCCCGGGTGACGCCAAGGGTGAGGCCGATCCGGCCGTGGTCGCCGCACTGGCCGACGACCTCAACACGGTCGCGGCGGTCCAGGCGGTCCATGCGCTCGCCCAGAAGGCGGCAGCTGATCCGAAGCTGCTTGGGACCTTTGCCGCAAGTGCCGCGTTGATCGGCGTGGTGCCGCAGGCGGTCGAACTCGACGAGGGGCTGGTCCGCGACATCGACAGCCGCGTGCGGGCCCGTCTGGAACTGCTGAAGGCGAAGAACTTCGCGGAGGCCGACAAGATCCGCGACGATCTGCTGGCGCGCGGCGTTCAGCTCAAGGACGGCAAGGATCCGGCAACCGGCGAGCGGGTGACGACCTGGGATATCAAACGGTGACGGCTGCCTAGCTATCGAGCCCTGTCCGATCCTTCTGATCGGTTCGGACAGGGTATCTGAAAGGGCGGCGAAAAGCGGAGCGCATGCATGAAAGAGGAGTTCGTGCGATGATCGACCATACGGGCATTCCCGTCGCGGATTTCGAGCGGGCGCAGTCGTTCTACGACAAGGCCTTTGCTCCGCTTGGCGCCTCCTTGCTGATGATGGTGCCGCTGGAACACACCGGCGGTCTCAAGGTGGGTGGTTATGGCCGCGAGCGGCCGGTCTTCTGGCTGCATGAGACGGCTGCAACGGGGCCGGGCCGGCACTACGCCTTTTCGGCGCGCAGTCGCGCCGAGGTCGATGCCTTCTATCAAGCGGCAATGGCCGCCGGCGGGCGTGACAACGGCAAACCGGGGCTGAGAGCGCACTACCACCCGGACTATTACGGGGCCTTCGTGTTCGATCCCGACGGCAACAATATCGAAGCCGTCTGCCATGCGCCGGGCTGAGGAGAAATCGCGATGAGTCTGGACAACAGGCCCTATTATACAGGTGGTTGCCAGTGTGGCGCAGTGCGTTTTCGCATCGAGGGCAGGCTCGGCGATGCGTCGGTCTGTCATTGTCGCATGTGCCAGAAGGCGAGCGGCAACTTCTACCTGCCGCTGGTTTCCGTCGGCGGCGCCCATGTCACCTGGACGCGCGGCGAGCGCAAGCGCTACCAGTCGTCCAATTTCGGCTGGCGCGGTTTTTGCGGCGATTGCGGCACGCCGCTGACCTATGAGGCGCCGGACGGCATGGCATTGGCGATTGCCGCCTTCGACGAACCGCAGGGCATCACGCCAACGGTGCAATGGGGCATTGAAAGCAAGTTGCCCTATACCGACCACGTGGCCGCGCTGCCCGGTGTTCACACGATGGAAGACCCGGACGCGGTGGAATTCCTGGAGAAACTCGTTTCCTATCAGCATCCCGACCATGACACCGAGACCTGGCCCCCGGAGGAGAAGCGATGACCGAAAACGTTCGAACAGGTGGATGCCAATGCGGCGCGGTCCGCTTCCGGATCAAGGGCGAACTCGGGCGCCCGTCGATCTGCCATTGCCGCATGTGCCAGAAACAATTCGGCTCGTTTTTCTCGGCGCTGGTGACGGCGCCGAAGGATGGTGTCGAATGGGTGCGGGACGAGCCGAGCTACTTCCAGTCCTCGGTCAACATCGACCGTGGCTTTTGCCCGAAATGCGGAACGCCGATGACCTACCGGCATCCGGGCGGCCTCGAGATCGCCATCGGCACCTTCGACGATCGTTCCGATCTTGCGCCGAAAATCCAGGTCAACCACGCCTCGCGTTTGCCCTGGGTCGAGACGATCTTCGAGCAGCCGGTGCTTGAGGATCAGGATTTCTACGCCAGGCAGGAAAGCATCATCTCGTTCCAGCACCCGGACCACGAGACAGACCAATGGCATCCTTCGGGAGCATTCCGGTGACCATCGCGCGCATCTATACGGGCGGATGCCAATGCGGCGCCGTGCGCTACCGCGCCGAGGGCGTGCTTTCGGACCCGCATATTTGTCATTGCCGCATGTGCCAGAAGGCGACCGGCAACTATTTCATGCCGCTCGCCAATGCGTCCCGCGACACGTTCGACATCACCCGCGGCCAGCCGTCCTGGTTCCGCTCGTCGCATCTGGTGCGCCGCGGCTTCTGCAGTGATTGCGGCACGCCGCTGTTCTACGATATGCCCGACGAGAGCTTCATCAACATCGCGCTCGGCTCGCTCGACGACCCTGATGACGTGCAGCCCGTCTACCAGTCCGGCGTCGAATCCCGCGTCATTTGGTTCTCGCGGCTCGCGGGCCTGCCGCCAAGGGAGACGGATGACGGCACCGAGGTCTCGGCGACCCGCCATCTGATCGTTCTCGAAACAAACCGCCAGCATCCCGACTACGACACCGTGCACTGGCCGCTCACGAAAGACTGAAAATGACGACTGTTCTGCGTACGCTTTATCCGGAAATCGAACCCTATGCCTCGGGCCATCTCGATGTCGGCGACGGGCACGTGATCTATTGGGAAAGGGTCGGCACGCCAGGCGCCAAGCCCGCCGTGTTCCTGCATGGCGGCCCCGGCGGCACGATCTCGCCGAACCATCGCCGCCTTTTCGATCCGGCGCTCTATGACGTAACGCTGTTCGACCAGCGCGGTTGCGGCAAGTCGACGCCGAATGCCAGGATCGAAGCCAACACCACCTGGCATCTCGTCGCCGATATCGAGCGGCTGCGCGAGATGGCCGGCGCCGACAGGTGGCTGGTCTTCGGCGGTTCCTGGGGATCGACGCTGGCGCTCGCCTATGCCGAGAAGCACCCGGAACGGATTTCCGAACTGGTGCTGCGCGGCATCTACACGCTGACCAAGGCCGAGCTCGATTGGTACTACCAGTTCGGCGTCTCGGAAATGTTTCCGGACAAATGGGAGCGTTTCATCGCGCCCATTCCCGAGAACGAGCGCCACGAGATGATGCAAGCCTATCACCGCCGCCTGATGAGCGACGATAAGGCGACGCGCCTTGAGGCAGCCAAGGCCTGGAGCATCTGGGAGGGCGAGACGATCACGTTGTTGCCGGAACTTGCAACCAGCGCGCCCTTCGCCGAGGACGATTACGCCGACGCCTTCGCGCGGATCGAGAACCACTTCTTCGTCAATGCCGGGTGGATGGAGGATGGCCAATTGCTGCGCGACGCCCACCGGCTGCACGGCATTCCAGGTGTCATCATCCATGGGCGCTACGACATGCCGTGCCCGGCGAAATACGCTTGGCAACTGCACAAGGCCTGGCCGGGATCGGAGCTTCATCTGATCGAAGGCGCAGGCCACGCCTATTCCGAGCCCGGCATCCTCGATCGGCTGATCCGCACCACGGACCAGTTCGCAGGCAAGACCGAGCAAAACTAAACAGAGCATTTTTGGACGAGAGCCATGACCAGGGAACGCATCTACCTCTTCGACACGACGCTGAGAGACGGGCAACAGACGCCCGGCATCGACTTTTCCGTCGAAGACAAGATTGCGATTGCCGGCCTGCTCGATCAGTTCGGCATGGACTATATCGAAGGCGGCTATCCCGGCGCGAACCCGACCGACACGGAGTTCTTCGGGCGCAAGCGAACCCAGAAGGCCTCCTTCGTCGCCTTCGGCATGACCAAGCGCGCCGGGGTTTCCGCGTCGAACGACCCAGGCCTCGCGGCACTGCTGGCGGCGAAAAGCGACGCTATCTGTCTTGTCGCCAAGAGCTGGGACTATCACGTCGAGGTGGCGCTCGGCTGCACCAACGAGGAGAACCTCGACAACATCAGCGCCTCGGTCGAGGCGGTGGTCGCCTCGGGCCGCGAGGCGATGGTCGATTGCGAGCATTTCTTCGACGGCTACAAGGCCAATCCCGCCTATGCGCTTGCCTGCGCGAAGACGGCCTTTGACGCCGGCGCGCGCTGGGTGGTGCTCTGCGACACCAATGGCGGCACGCAGCCGCCGGAGGTGCGCGAGATCGTCGCCGCCGTGATCGCTGCCGGCGTGCCCGGTGCCAATCTCGGCATCCACGCCCACAACGACACCGGCCAGGCGGTCGCCAATTCGCTTGCCGCGGTCGAGGCCGGCGTGCGCCAGATCCAGGGAACGCTGAACGGCATCGGCGAGCGTTGCGGCAACGCCAATCTCGTCACGCTGATCCCGACGCTGGCGTTGAAGGAGACCTATTCAAGCCGCTTCGAAACGGCGATCGACGCCGACCGGCTGCTGGAGCTGACGAAGCTCGCCCATTCCTTCGATGAACTCTTGAACCGTTCGCCTGACCAACAGGCCCCTTACGTCGGCGCGTCGGCCTTTGCCACCAAGGCTGGCATCCACGCCTCGGCGCTGCTCAAGGACCCGCGCACCTACGAGCATGTGGCGCCCGAAAGCATCGGCAACCTGCGCAAGGTCATGGTGTCCGACCAGGGCGGCAAGGCCAATTTCATCAATGCCTTGAAGCGACGCGGCATCGTTGTCAGCAAGGACGATCCGAAGCTCGACAAGCTGATCGCCATCGTCAAGGAACGCGAAGCGACCGGCTATGCCTATGAAGGCGCGGATGCGAGCTTTGCGCTGCTCGCAAGCCGCATCCTCGGCACGGTGCCGGATTTCTTCCATGTCGAAAGCTTCCGGGTGATGGTCGAGCGCCGCTTCGATGCCAACGGCCATCTGAAGACCGTGTCGGAAGCGGTGGTGAAGGTGGTTGTCGACGGCGAGACGATGATGTCGGTCGCCGAAGGCCACGGCCCGGTCAACGCGCTGGACCTGGCGCTGCGCAAGGACCTCGGCAAGTACCAGTCGGAAATCGAAGACCTGGAGCTTGCGGACTACAAGGTCCGTATCCTCAATGGCGGGACCGAGGCGATCACCCGCGTTCTGATCGAATCGACCGATGGCACGGGCGCGCGCTGGTGGACCGTGGGGGTCTCCGACAACATCATCGATGCGTCTTTCCAGGCACTGATGGACAGTATCGTCTTCAAGCTGCTGAAGAACCGCGACCACGTCGGACTGATCGCGGCCGAGTAATCTCCGGCGATCGGTCCAGAAACGTTGATGGACTGAGCCTGGGGGAGGGTGAGCAAAACTCATTCTCCCTTCACGGAAATGAATTGGTGCATCACCGGCCATTGGGGTAGGACGCGCCAATGGGAGATCGTGCCGGCCGACAGGCTGTGCCCTCCCTTCTGACCGGAGAGCGGCCATTGCCGCCAGGGCTCTCCGGCAAAACACCAGGAAAAGATGATATGGCCGAGCCGAAAGCACCCGCCGAAAATACCGATTCCGCGAAAGGCTTTGCCTTCGCGCTGACCGCCTATCTGCTTTGGGGCTTCCTGCCCTTCTTCATGAAGGCGGTCGCCCATATCCCGGCGCCGGAAGTGGTGGCGCACCGGATCGTGTGGTCGGTGCCGCTCGCGGGTCTCGTGCTTCTCTGGCTCGGGCGTACCGACGACATCAAGGCGGCACTGCGCTCGCCGCGCATGCTGTGCATGGCCGCACTGACCGCCGTGCTCATCACGATCAACTGGGGCATTTATGTCTGGGCGATCGGTGCGGGCCGCGCCATCGAAACCGCGCTCGGCTACTACATCAATCCGCTCTTCTCGATCTTTCTCGGCGCCGTGCTTTTGAAGGAGAGGCCGAACCCGGCGCAGATGGTTGCCATCGCGCTCGCTGCCTCCGCCGTTGCCGTGCTTGCCTTCGACGCCGGCGGTCTGCCGTGGGTGTCGATCGGCCTTTGCCTGTCCTGGGGGTTCTACGCCTTCTTCCGCAAGACCCTGCCGGTTGGCCCCAACCAGGGCTTCTTCCTGGAAGTCCTGCTTTTGAGCGTACCGGCCATCGGCTACATCATCTGGCTGGAGACGACGGGGCAGGGCCATTTCGGCGATACCGGCATGGCGGACGTCCTGTGGCTGCTGTCCTGCGGTATTGTCACGGCCGTGCCGCTGATGATCTATGCCAACGGCGCCAAGCTCCTGCGCCTGTCGACGATCGGCATCATGCAGTACATCGCGCCGACGATGATCTTCGTGATCGCCGTCTTCGTCTTCCACGAGCCCTTCGGTACGGCAAAGCTCATCGCCTTCGGCCTGATCTGGGCGGCGCTGGTGATCTATACCGGCGCCATGCTGGCGGAAAGCAGGGCGCGCCGCGCCCTGCAGGCAAGCCCCGCCGAATAAGGTCGGTTGCGATAGAAACAAAAAAGGCGCGCCGGGGGCGCGCCTTTTTTGTTGGCTGAACAGGTTTCTCAAAGCTTGGAGATGATCTCGGCTTCGCCGTCGCGGCCGTTGCCGCCGTTGGCGGCCGCCAGGATGGTCGGCACGATGTCGGCGGCATCGTTGACGACGAGCGGCTGCACCAGATGCGCCGTGTGGACGAAGCCCTCTTCGCGCATGTGCTGCAGGAGGTCCATCATCGGCCTCCAGAAATTGTTGATGTTGCCGAAGACCATCGGCTTGCGGTGACGCCCGAGCTGCGCCCAGGTCATGATCTCGACGATCTCTTCCAGCGTACCGATGCCGCCGGGCAGCGCCACGAAAGCGTCGGCACGTTCGAACATCGTGTGCTTGCGCTCGTGCATGTCGGCCGTCACGATCAGCTCGTTCAGCTGGCCGAGCGAATGGCGGGTCGCTTCCTTGTCCATCAGGAATTCGGGGATGATCCCGGTGACTTCGCCGCCGTTGGAAAGCACACCGCTGGCGACCGCTCCCATGATGCCGCGGGTGCCGCCGCCATAGACCAGGCGAAGCCCGTGATCGGCGATGGATCGGCCAAGCGCGCGCCCGGCTTCCATGTAGGCATTGTCACGTCCCGGCTGTGAACCACAGTAGACGCAGATGGATCGAATCGTGCTGTTCTCGGTGCTCATGCCCTCAAAAAACATTGCAGCGCAGCATGGGTCAAGAAAAATGAGGGGAAACCCGGCTTTCTGCGGGTTGCCGCCCCTTCGGCTGCTTGTATGCCGAATCGCGAATCGCTAGCAATTTCAGTGATTGATTGAAGAAATCGGACGAGTTGCTTGCTGTTGCGCTATAATGACGGCGCAAGCCCGCACCGCAGGCCGATGAGAGGGCATGCGCGGAGCGTTGCTCCGCTCCGTGTGGAGAGTGGCATGATCAAAAATAAGGCCGGCTGGGTGGCCATTTCTGTCCTCGTGGCAGCAACAGCGTTGATGGTATTCGTAATTCAACCGAACTTGCGCGGCGACGGCAAGAAGCCGGCAGCCGATCAGGCGGCAGGCACCGCGACGCAGTCGACCGAGGCGACGCCCGCGACTGGTGGACCGCAGGCGACCGGCGCCTCTGCCGAGACCGCCAAGACGGATGCTGCGCCGCAGCAGGAGCAGCCGAAGGCCGAAGCGGCGACCGCCGCCAACGTGCCTGCGACCGATCCGGCCGTTCCCGGTTTCGACGTGCTGCGTGTTGAGCCCGATGGCTCGACGGTGATCGCCGGCCACGCCCAGCCGAATTCGAAGCTTGAGATCCTCAGCGGCGACACCGTGGTCGGCACCGCCGATGTCGGCGCGACCGGCGACTTTGCCGCGGTCTTCGACAATCCCCTTCCGGCGGGTGACCATCAGCTCACGCTGCGCAGCACCGGTGAAAACGGCGCGGTGAAGAGCTCCGAGGAAGTAGCGACCGTTTCCGTTCCCAAGGATCCGTCCGGTCAATTGCTTGCCATGGTCTCGAAGCCGGGTACGGCGAGCCGTCTGATCACGACGCCGGGTGCGGCGGAGGAAGTCGCGGCTGCGGACCTCAAGCCGGCCGAGGTTGCCTCCGCAACGCCGCAGGCGGTCGATGCCGCCACGGCGCCGGCGCAGCTTTCCGGCGTTCCGGGCCTGCAGGTGAGTGCGGTCGAGATCGAAGGCAGCAAGATGTTCGTCGCCGGCAGCGCCAAGGCCGGCGCGTTGGTGCGCGTCTATGCCGACGACAGGCTCGTCGGCGAAATGAAGGCCGACGACAAGGGGCACTTCGTCGTCGACGGTGAGATCGAGTTGACGGTTGGCAGCCACATCATTCGGGCGGACATGCTGAACGAGGACGGCACCAAGGTCGTGATGCGCGCCTCGGTTCCCTTCGACCGGCCTGCAGGATCGCAGGTCGCAGCCGTTGCGCCTTCGGGCACGCCGTCGGCAACCGCCGGTCTCGATGGCCTGCGCGCGGAAGCTGGAAAGGCGCTGGCGCTCTTGAAGGGGCTCTATGCCAATGGCAAGGTCCCGAACGGTGAGCAACTGGCTGCCGCCCGTTCGGCGACCGAGATCGCGTTGAAGTCGCTTGCGGATTTCCGTCTTGCCGACAATTCCGACCAGACACTCGTCGCCTCGGCGACCCGGGCCGCAAAGGCCGCGGCCAGCGCGCTCGCAGCGCTGAAGGCAGCGCCTCAGGACCCGTCGAGCGTTGCGACGGCCCTTACCAAGGTTGATGCGACCGTCGGTGCGGTCCTGGCCGAGCAGGGCAGTGCCACGCCGGCGTCGCCCGAGAAGGCTCAGCCGAAGGACAATGCCCCGGCGCCGGGTGAACTGGCAAAGGCGATGGGTGCTGGGAGCGCGGTTGTAAACGATGCCGCACCGGCACAGCCGGCGACCGAGACAGCAGCCGTTGTAGCCTCGCCCGACCAGCCCCAGACGCTCGAGCAGGCTCCCCTCAAGGAGAGCAAGAGTTCGGTGATCATCCGCCGCGGCGACACGCTGTGGCAGATCTCGCGCCGCGTCTACGGCGCGGGCCTGCGCTACACCACGATCTATCTCGCCAACCAGGACCAGATCGAGGACCCGGACCGCATTCGTCCGGGCCAGGTCTTCGGCGTGCCGGACAAGGCGCTGCCGGACGAAGAATCGCGGGAAATTCACAAGAAGCACATGAAACAAGAGCAATAAGCAGCCGATCTGCGGCCGCCGACATTGCGGCGGCTGCGGCGGATGCCTATCTCCCGACCAAGGGCGGCGCCTTCGACAGGGCGCCGCTTTTCATTGAACGGTGATGACGGCGCCTGAGGTCTTCGTTTACAGGGAGGGCTCAGCGCAGAGCTTGGATGCGCGACAACCTGCCTCCAAGCGCGCAAACGTAAGAGCGGATCAGAACGTGGCACCCCAGAAGAAAACCGTCTCGGCCGATACCAGCAATCCCCTGCAGACGATCGCCAATCTGTGGCCCTACATGTGGCCGTCGGACAGGGCCGATCTCAAGCTCCGGGTGATCTGGGCAACGGTCATTCTGATCATCGCCAAGGTCGTGCTGATCCTCGTTCCCTATTCCTTCAAATGGGCAACCGATGCGCTGAACGGCAAGTCGGATGTCCTGGGCTTTCTGCCCGTGTTCATGACCGGCGCGGTCATGCTGGTGCTTGCCTATAACCTTGCCCGTCTTTTGCAGGCCGGTTTGAACCAGTTGCGCGACGCACTGTTTGCAAGCGTCGGCCAGCATGCCGTCCGGCAACTCGCCTACAAGACCTTCATACACATGCACCAGTTGTCGCTCCGCTTCCATCTGGAGCGGCGCACCGGTGGGCTTTCGCGCGTCATCGAGCGCGGTACCAAGGGCATCGAAACGATCGTCCGCTTCACGATCCTCAACAGTGTGCCGACCCTGATCGAGTTCCTGCTGACGGCGGTGATCTTCTGGTGGGGCTACGGCTTCAGCTATCTCCTCGTCACCGCTGTCACCGTCTGGCTCTACATCTGGTTCACCGTGCGCGCGAGCGACTGGCGCATCGCCATCCGCCGTTCGATGAACGACAGCGACACCGACGCCAACACCAAGGCGATCGACTCGCTGCTGAACTTCGAGACGGTCAAGTATTTCGGCAACGAGGAGATGGAAGCCCGTCGCTTCGACAAGTCGATGGAACGCTACGAGGCGGCGGCGACCCAGGTCTGGACGTCGCTCGGCTGGCTCAACTTCGGCCAGGCGCTGATCTTCGGCGCCGGTACGGCTGTGATGATGATCATGTCGGCGCTGGCCGTGCAGCGCGGCGAGCAGACGCTGGGCGATTTCGTCTTCATCAACGCCATGCTGATCCAGCTTGCGATCCCGCTCAATTTCATCGGCTTCGTCTACCGCGAAATCCGGCAGGGGCTCACCGACATCGAGCATATGTTCGACCTGCTCGACGTGCGGGCCGAAGTGGTGGATCGCCCGGATGCGAGCGAACTCGTCATCGGCAAGGGCGCCATCGCCTTCAAGGACGTGCATTTCGCCTATGATGCGGCGCGCCCGATCCTGAAGGGCATCACCTTCGAGGTGCCCGCCGGCAAGACGGTTGCCGTGGTCGGCCCGTCCGGTGCCGGCAAGTCGACGCTCTCGCGGCTGCTCTATCGCTTCTACGACGTGCAGGAAGGGGCGATCACCATCGATGGCCAGGACGTGCGCACAGTGACGCAGAAGAGCCTGCGCTCGGTGATCGGCATGGTGCCGCAGGACACGGTGCTCTTCAACGACACCATCGCCTACAACATCCTCTATGGCCGTGTTTCGGCGAGCGAAGCCGAAGTCGAGGCGGCGGCCGAAGCCGCGCAGATCGCCGAGTTCATCCGCACCCTGCCGGAAGGCTTCCAGGCCATGGTCGGCGAACGGGGGCTGAAGCTTTCGGGCGGCGAGAAGCAGCGCGTTGCGATCGCCCGCACCATTCTCAAGGCGCCGCCGATACTGATCCTCGACGAGGCGACCTCGGCGCTGGACACGCGCACGGAGCAGGAGATCCAGTCGGCCCTCGACGTCGTGTCGCGCAACCGCACGACGCTTGTCATCGCGCACCGGCTTTCGACCGTCATCAACGCCGACGAGATCATCGTGCTGAAGGACGGCGTCATTGCCGAACGCGGCACCCATGGCGAACTGATCGACCGCGACGGGCTCTATGCCTCGATGTGGAGCCGCCAGCGCGAAGCGACGCAGGCCGAAGAGCAACTGAAGCGCGTGCGCGAGAGCGACGATCTGGGCATCGTCACGCGTGGCGAGCCGGCGGTTTGATGGCGTCTTTTTCTTTGCTGAGCGCGACGCGTTTTGTCGCTACCGGGCGGGCGGCGTTGCCCACCGGGACATTTCGCGCTAGAGCGGGGGCAGGAAATGCGTTTGCGGTTTTCCGTCCGCATCCCGCGCTAACTTATAGAAAACGATCACGTTCCACGGAAAATCTGGAGTAGAGTTCATGAGCCTGGTCAATACGATCCGCAACACGCTCGTCCCGGTGCACAAGGAAGGCTACCGCTTTGTGGCGATCTTCTTCGTCGTGTCGCTGGTGCTTGGCTTCCTGTGGGAGCCGTTGATGTGGATCGGCTTCGTGCTGACCGCGTGGTGCGCTTACTTCTTCCGCGATCCCGAGCGCATGACGCCGCTTGACGATGATCTGGTGATCAGCCCGGCTGACGGCCGCGTCTCGTCGATCGCGACGGTCCTGCCGCCGGAAGAACTGAACCTCGGCTCGGAACCGATGCTGCGCATCTCCGTTTT
This sequence comes from Ensifer sp. ZNC0028, assembly GCF_000799055.1. Lineage (NCBI taxonomy): Bacteria > Pseudomonadati > Pseudomonadota > Alphaproteobacteria > Hyphomicrobiales > Rhizobiaceae > Ensifer > Ensifer sp. ZNC0028. The sequence goes on along the minus strand of NZ_JTLA01000055.1, from coordinate 301 downwards.
CATGAATGTGTTCAACTGCCACGTGAACCGCGCGCCGATGGCCGGTACCATCACCCGCATCGCCTATCGCGCCGGCAAGTTCGTCAATGCCGAGCTCGACAAGGCCAGCCAGGAGAACGAGCGCAATGGTCTGGTGATCGATACCAAGCACGGTGCCATCGGCGTCGTTCAGATCGCCGGCCTCGTTGCCCGCCGCATCCTGTGCTGGAAGTATGAGAACGGCTCGCTGGAGGCCGGTGAACGCTTCGGCCTGATCCGCTTCGGCTCGCGCCTCGACGTGTTCCTGCCGGCCGGCGCCGAG
>NZ_JTLA01000054.1:0-20194 GCF_000799055.1 Ensifer sp. ZNC0028 | reverse complement strand
GCCCCTGCCGTATCGAAGGACCGGACGCTCGGGGCGTAATAGACGCCGCCATTGGCGACGGCGAGGTTCTTCAGCCGATTGAAGTTTCCACCGAAGGAAAAGTCATTGGCACCCAGCCGGCGGTCGCCGCCGCGCCCATGGATGAAGATGACCGAAAACCCGGCGCCGCGATCGGGGCCGACACGGGTCACGTCGAGCGCGCGGCCGCCGATATCGAGCGTTTCGTTGACCTGCTCGCTCTTGACGCCAAGCGACACATAGGCGCGCTTCACCCGGCGCTCGGGGATTTCGTCGCGCTCGTTGATGTCCCGCAGTTCCTGGTAGTCGACCGTCAGGTCGTCGCCGCCATCCTCCTGGCCGAGCACTTTGGCATAGGAGAACAGTTCGTCCTTATAGGGCTTGAGCGTCTGAGCCTTTGCTGGCGAAGCGGCAATTGCCAGGGCCACGGCGAACAGGTAGGCGCGAAACGGAAAAACAACTGTGGACACGGCCAAATGACGGGCTCCCTCTTTGGCCGCAAGCCTTGCCATTGGCCGCACCGCAAAGCAACACTTGGCCAGAAACACGGCCGTTCGTGCGAAAAATCACCGGCGGCCGGCGCCAGAAATTCTCCTTTTGTTCGCGTATCCTGTGAGAGTCTGGCAGAATTCAGGTGATTCGACCGCCGGGGGATGGCGGCAAAGCCTGGGGCTTGCTAAGGCCTCTGGCATTCCCGAACGACAGGAACGATCCGAACGGCCCCATGGACGACAACAGCGACCTCTTCTCAATGCCCGAGCAACCGAAGCCCGTTCAGCCGAGCGCCAAGCCGGCCGTGGCTGCAGCCCCCATCGCGCGCGAAGAACCGCGCCCTGCCCCGAAGGGCAGCGATGGCAGCGATTACGATGCGTCGGCGATCGAGGTGCTCGAGGGCCTTGAGCCCGTCCGCCGTCGTCCAGGCATGTATATCGGCGGCACCGACGAGAAGGCGCTGCACCATCTCTTTGCCGAAGTCATCGACAACTCGATGGACGAAGCGGTCGCCGGTCATGCAAACTTCATCGAGGTCCATCTCGATGCCGAGGGGTTCCTGACCGTCACCGACAACGGCCGCGGCATCCCGGTCGAAAACCATCCGAAATTCCCCGGCAAGTCGACGCTCGAAGTCGTCATGACGGTGCTCCATGCCGGCGGCAAGTTCGACGGCAAGGCCTATGAGACCTCGGGCGGTCTGCACGGCGTCGGCGTTTCCGTCGTCAACGCGCTTTCCGACGCGCTCGAAGTCGAGGTCGCCCGCAATCGCAAGCTCTACCGCCAGCGCTTCTCCCGCGGCATCCCGCAGGGCGGGCTCGAGGAACTCGGCGACGTACACAATCGCCGCGGCACGCGCGTCCGCTTCCATCCGGACCCGGACATTTTCGGACCGCACGCGCATTTCGAACCCGGCCGGCTTTTCCGCATGGCTCGCTCGAAAGCCTACCTCTTCGGTGGCGTCGAGATCCGCTGGTCCTGCGATCCGTCATTGCTGCAGGAAGGTTCGGAGATCCCGGACAAGGCGGTCTTCCACTTCCCGGGCGGCCTGAAGGACTATCTGGCGGCGACGCTCGGCAAGGAATTCACCGTTACCCGCGAGATCTTCGCCGGCAAGTCGGAGAAGGCCAACGGCCACGGCTCGCTCGAATGGGCGGTCACCTGGTATGGCGGCGATCAGCAGGTTCATTCCTACTGCAACACCATTCCGACGCCCGAAGGCGGTACGCACGAGGCGGGTTTCCGCATCGCGCTGACCAAGGGCCTGAAGAACTACGCCGAACTGAAGCAGAACAAGCGCGCGGCGCTCATCACCACCGATGACGTGATGATCTCGGCCGCAGGCATGCTGTCGGTGTTCATCCGCGAACCGGAGTTCGTCGGGCAGACCAAGGACAAGCTCGCCACCGTCGAAGCACAACGCATCGTCGAAAATGCGCTGCGCGATCCCTTCGACCACTACCTGACCGACAATCCGGCCGAAGCCGACAAACTGCTTGACTGGGTGGTCGAACGCGCCGAGGAGCGCGTACGCCGGCGCAAGGAAAAGGAAGTCAACCGCAAGACCGCGGTGCGCAAGCTGCGCCTGCCCGGCAAACTTGCCGACTGCTCGCAGAACACCGCCGAAGGCGCCGAACTCTTCATCGTCGAAGGGGACTCGGCAGGCGGTTCGGCGAAGCAGGCGCGCAATCGCGCCAACCAGGCAATCCTGCCCTTGCGCGGCAAGATCCTGAACGTCGCAAGCGCCGGTCGCGAAAAACTCGGCGCCAACCAGCAGATCGCCGACCTCATCCAGGCGCTTGGTTGCGGCACCCGCAGCAAGTACCGCGAAGAGGACCTGCGCTATGAGCGCATCGTCGTCATGACCGACGCCGACGTCGACGGCGCCCATATCGCCTCGCTGCTGATCACCTTCTTCTATCAGGAGATGCCCGAGCTGATCCGCGGCGGTCACCTCTATCTCGCCGTGCCGCCGCTCTATCGCATCAGCCAGGGCGCAAGGACGCTCTATGCCCGCGACGACGCACACCGCGAAGAACTGATGCGCACCGAGTTTGCCGGCCGCGGCAAGGTCGAGATCGGCCGTTTCAAAGGTCTCGGCGAGATGCTGCCGGCGCAGCTCAAGGAAACGACGATGGATCCGAAGTTCCGCACGTTGCTGAAAGTCGAGATCGACGATGTCGATTTCGAGGGCACGCGCGAGGCGGTCGACAACCTGATGGGCACGAAGGCGGATGCGCGCTTCCGCTTCATCCAGGAACGCGCCGTCTTTGCGGACAACCTGGACATCTGAGCCGGCCTTTAGCTGGCATGCAGGATCACAACAGTCCAAATCAAAAATGGCGGCCCAACGGCCGCCGTTCTCGTTTACCGAGATTGTTGGCAGCCTGACCTCATGCCGCCGCACAAACGGATTTTTCCATGAAGAGGCTTAGCGGATCCGGCTGATATTCACCGAACGGCGGGCGCTCGGCATAGCCGGCCGCCTTGTAAAGGCCGATCGCTTCCGGCTGATAGATGCCGGTTTCAAGGCGGATTGCCGATAACCCGACTTGCGCTGCGCGCGCCTCCAACGCCTGCAGCAACAGCTTGCCGACCCTGAGCCCCCTCGCCTCGGAATCGACGAACATGCGCTTGATCTCCGCCGTCCCGTCACCGGCATCCACCAGGGCGCAGCAGCCGACGATATCGCCGTCACGCCTCGCAACGAAGAACGATACCTCCGGCTTTTCCAGGCTCGACAGATCGACCATGTGGTTGCTCTCGGCGGGATAGAGCGAGGCGGCGTAGGCGTCGGAGAGTTCCAGAAGACGCAGGACTTCTGCTTGGCGCGGCGTCTCCTGGGCTATGATTACGGCAGGCAATCGGTTCTTCCTTTTCATTCAATTGCTTTGCGTCAAACTACCGCCGGCAAACGCCTGGACCAATACGTCAAATGGCGCAGGTCCGCATGCCGCTCCATCAATCCGCCTAACAGGTTGAAACAATTTGTTCCGCGCTGCCGGCAACATCGCCCTATTTCGAGGAGAATCATGCAGGCATAGGTTGATCCACCACAACCTGCAAAGACGATGGGAACGCGATGCAAGCGGCGCTGATAGTCATGACCATTCTCGGCTGCGACCACGACGTCAGCCAATGCCAGTACATCTCGACGGTCAACGGGAGCTGGCCATCGATCGCGCAGTGCGACACGGCTTCGAACGCGCAACTGCCGAGGTTTTCCAATGCGAACTACCCGGTTGTCGTCGCGGTTTGCGAGAGCTCGGCGCCAAGCGTCGCCGAAATGCCCGCGCCGCCGCCGGGCGCCCAGCAGAACCAGGCGCTGCCCGCTCCGGCGACGGAGGCAGAACCCGAGCAAGGATTACCGAAACGCACGTTGGCTTTCCTGTCAGGTGCGATCCCCGATCGGGAAAAGCTGAAAAACATCGTGACGAAGCCGGTGCGCTATGTCGAAGATGGCTATTCCTGGGTCGCGCGCCGCTTTACCGACTGACGCGCCTGCATGCCTCAGACGAGGCCGGCCGAGATCAGGCTGTTCGCCGAGGCGATGACCGCGTCCTCCGCCGAGCGTGGCTGCCACCCGAGAACGCGTCGCGCCTTTTCGTTGGAAATGCGTGAGTCATGCCCGAGCTCGCGCACGATGAGACGCAAGCCCGCATCGAAGGGTGCGGCAAGTCCCGCCAGCCAATTGGGCAGGACGAACCTTGGAAGCCTGCCCGCGCGTTCAGGGAACCGGCGCCGGAGGATAGCCGTGATATCCGCAAGGGAAAGCGTTTCTCCCGCGATCAGGAAGCGCTCGCCCGCTGCCGCGGCGACGGTCAAGGCCCGCACATGCGCATCCGCCACGTCGCGCACATCGACAACAGGCACGGCGAACTTCGGCAAGGCTGGGTAATTCCCCTTGAGCAGGTTGCGCACCACGGCGACGGATGTGCCAATATCGTGGCCAAGAACCGGCCCGAGCACCATGCCGGGATTGACGACCGCAAGCTCCAGGCCGCTTTCTGCCACATAGTCCCAGGCTGCGCGTTCGGCAACGGTCTTAGAGCGGTAATAGGGCGTCGCAAGCGGAGACTGCGGATCGCTCCAGTCCTCCTCCGTAAACGGCGCTCGCCCTGCCCCGTAGATGACCGCAGCGACCGACGACGTGAGCACGACGCGTTTGACACCGGCCGCATGGGCAGCCCTGAGCACCCGCAGCGTGCCGTCACGGGCCGGCCCGATCAGATCATCTTCATTGATGGGCAAGCGAGCCGGAAATGGCGAGGCGGTGTGGACGACGTAAGAAACGTCAGCAAAGGCCTCGGCCCAGCCCCGCTCCTCCAGGAGATCCGCCTCACCAAACGTCAGGCGCGCGGCATCGGTTCCTCCGGCTGATCGAATGGATTGCTCGATCTCCTCGGCGCGCCCGAGCGTTCGGACCGTGCCGTGCACGGGATAGCCCTCGCGCAGCAAGGCGAGCGCGACGTGCCGCCCGACGAAACCGCCAATTCCGGTCACGGCAACGGTCGCGGTCCTCGCGTTCATATGTGCATACCTCGCTGGAAACGGGTGGCGCTCAGGCGGCCTGGCGTGCGGCCAGCTCCGCGTAGTGGCGGGCCGACTGGCGCTCCTCGGCAAATGCCAGGCGCTCGAGCAGATCGATCATCGCGACTTCGGCCGGCGACGTGGCGCCACCGCGTCGAAGGCGCGCGAGCAGTTCTGCCGAGACCGTCGCATGGCCGTCGACTGCCGCCGGCCCGTCCTGACGCCACAGGAGGACGGCTGTTGCAAAAGTTTCGCTGACGTCGCGTCCAAGTCCGGCGCTTTCGAACAAGGCACGGATCGAGTGGATGCGTCCGCCGGACAGAATGGAGCGCACGCGTTTTTCGCTAACGCCCGAGAGGTCGACGATCACCGCCGAGAAAAACTCTGCGCGGCCGGTCACCAGCGCATGCAGCAGGAAAGCGGGTGTCAGCCGGCCGGTCTCGCGCAGGTGCGTGACGAGGTCCGGCAGTTCCTCGACGGCTGTCGATCCAACCATGCCGACGGCGGCGATATCGCAGGCCTCACGGGTGACCCGCTGCACGCGGGCTTCTCCAATCGTCACCTGTACGAAGCCGAAAGCGGCAAGCGCTGCGCCGACTTCTTCGACAAGCGTGTGGCGGGCGGCACTCGGCAGGTCGTTGCGCGCAAGAAGCAGATCACGAACGGAAGCCGAATGACCAAGGCGCTCGGCAATGCGCTTCAGCGAACGGCGCGACAGAAGCGCACCGGGGTTTTCCAGCAGGATCAGCATTTCGTCTTCGTCGCCGATTTCGGCGATCGCAGCGGCGACCCCGCGCGAAACGAAACTGCGCGCCGCGATCAGCGCGCGGGTCTCCAGCGTTCCGCGCGCGGCGAGGTCGACCAAGTCGTCGTCGGTCAGGACAGGAGAATGCGAAACGACGAGATAGGCAATTTCAGGCTGATCGCCGGCAAGGCCAAGAACGATGGCGCGCGGCACGGAGGAACAACTGCAAAGGGCTTCGGCCAAGGCAAGGCGAACTTTCGGCGACGGATCGTCCAACAGGAAGGTCATCGCCATTTCGGCGGCGCGACGATCGAGGCCATTCAACTGCGCATCAACATAGGCGCGGCCGAGCGCGCTGGCGGCGCGAATGCGCTCACCCGTTCTCGCCGTTTCCACCCAGCGAAGAAATGCTTGTATGATCACCTACGCCCCACTAGACCACGCCAATGCCACCGATGTTCTGAGCCTAGCGAGCAAAGGTTTAAGATTGGTTCACCATGTCTGTTAACCGCCTCCAAACCATAAGGCCGTTGCTGCTTGCCGAGGGCGACGCGCTCAGCCTGGACGTGAGCGTCCTCAACACATTCGCCGGGCTCATCCTGGATGCCGGCTCCGGTCACGAAACACGTATCGCCGCCCTCTCCCAGATGGAGAGACGCGCGTTCGCGCTGCTCGCCCGCGTCGAACCGACCGAACTGCTCCATGAAGACGAACTAAACCGACTGCTTGGCGGCGGTATCGAGGGCGCCGTGCTTACCGGATGCCGCGGCCGCGCGGACATACAGAAGCTCGACGTGATGCTGCGGGCCGCAGAAGCAAGGAATGGCCTTCCGGCCGGCCGCACCAGGATCTACGCCGAATATGGCGCATCGCCCGAAGGCCTGCTGTCACCGCACACGCTGGCGGGATGTTCGCAGAGATTGGAAGGTCTGATCTTCAACGGTTCGGCGCTGGCAAAGGCGGTCGGCTGCAAGGAACCGGCGAGCGCTGCACATCAGGGCGTGGCGGCGCCTATCCTCGTCGGCCGCGCCAATGTGGTGCTGAGGGCCCATGAGGCTGGCGTCCGCGCCTGTGAGGTGCTGCCGCCCACGGCCGACGCGGCAGCCACGCGCTGGGCACTTTCACAAAGCACGAACGACGGGTTCGCTTCGGTCGTCTGCCGCTCGCCCGAGCAGGCAGTCATCGCCGACGGCGCATGACGCCGAGCCTTCACTGCAATGGTCAGCGCGTCGGGCGGGTCATCTGGAAGACGTCGCCGCCGTCGCAGTAATCCATGTAGCCAAGGCGGGCGAGCGGCTTGACCGTCGACATGTCGAAACGGCCTTCGCGGATCGCATCCTCGCGAATGTGGATGCCGACGACCTGGCCGATCACGACGTAGTTGTCGGACAATGCGCCATCCAGATTCTTCGGCTGGAACATCTCGGTCATCCGGCATTCGAGCGCGGCATAGGCTTCGCCGACGAAAGGCGCGCCAACCAGCGCACCATCGACCGGCGTCAGTCCGGCAATCTCGAATTCGCTCTCGCCATGCGGCGCCGGGATCGAGGTCTTGTTGACGGCATCCGCCAGATCACGACTGGCGAAGCTCGCCGTGAACTCACCGGTCGCCTCGATATTGCGAACCGAGTCCTTGTAGCCGCTGGACGAAAACATCACGAGCTTTGGCCGGTCGCTGATAGCGTTGAAGAAGGAATAGGGCGCGAGGTTCAGCGCGCCCTCGGCCGACCGCGTTCCAATCCAACCGATAGGCCGCGGCGAAACGATCGCCTTGAAGGGATCATGCGGCAGACCGTGACTGTTCGAGGTCGTATCGTAAAACATCAGGCTTCCTCGCCGACCCAGGTGACGATCTCGGCCAGCTCCGGCCGCGGCCGCTCCGTCGGTGGCACCATGGCGGTGCCGATATGGATGAAGCCGGCAATTTTCTCGCCCGGCTTCACGCCCAGCAGCGGATAGGCGCGCTCATCGAAAGCATACCACTCGGTCAGCCAGTTGGATGCGTATCCGAGAGCGTTGGCGGCCATCAGCAGGTTGAGGCAGACGGCACCGGCAGACATGACCTGCTCCCATTCCGGGATCTTGAAATGCGGCGCGGCGGTGCTGACGACGGCGACGACCACAGGCGCGCGCGACAGGCGGGTTTCCTCGACCTTGATCATCTCTTCCGACAGGTCTGGCTTCAGCTCGAGCGCCATCGCCTTCAGCTTGGCGCTGATGCGCACCCTCTCCTCGCCGCGATAGACGATGAAGCGCCAGGGCGCGAGCTTGCCGTGGTCCGGCACGCGCGAAGCGAGCTTCAGCATTTCCTCGACCTCGGCCTTGCCGGGGCCCGGGCCTCCCATCTGGAAAGCGGGGATGGAGCGACGGGACGTCAGGTAGTCGACGAGCTTAATTTCGGTTTTCATGTCAGATGAATTCCACTAATTTGCCGCCCCACAGGCAGCCACGAAAATGCCATACCGGCGTCCCAAGTGGAGTCACTCAGTCAGGAAGTCAACTGTTCTCATGCGTGCACTCTCTCGTATTTTCCTTCAGACCGGCCTTGCGATCCTTGTCGCCGGCACCGCGACGGGAAATGTGTTCGCCGAGGATGCGACCCAGGCGTTTGAAAATTTCCCCTCGATCGCCGGCCCGCGCAAGATGCCGAAGCTGACGGGCTTCAGCCCGATGACATCGGATCCGCTCGCGGACGGCACGCTAAAAGATATCAAGCTCGAGGCGCTGCTTGTCGAAAAGGGCGGCCCCGTCGAAGCTGGCCTGACCTGGCGCGTGTTCAGCCCGATCCCCGGAAGCGACGGCAAGCTGCCGCTTCTCGCAACATCGGAAGGCGGCTCGACCGCGTTCAACCTGGTGCCAGGCGAATACTTCGTCAATGTTTCCTTCGGACGCGCCTCGGCCACGCGCAAGGTCCGCGTGCCGGAGCAAGGCGCGCTCGACAAGCAGGTGCTGGTGCTCGATGCCGGAGGCATGAAGCTCAATGCCGTCTCCGGCAGCGACGTGCGCATCCCACCGGCCGAACTCAGCTTTGATGTCTATTCCGCCGACACCAAGAGCGACGGCGAACGGGCGCTCATCGTCGAGGACGTGAAGCCGAACACGGTGGTCCGGCTGGGTGCCGGGACCTACCACGTAACCTCCAGCTATGGCGGCACGACCAACGCCTCGACTGCGGCAGACATCCAGGTCGAGGCCGGCAAGCTGACCGAAGCAACCATGCAGCACCGCGCCGCGAAACTCACGCTGAAGCTAGTCTCGGAGCCTGGCGGCGAAGCGATCGCCAACACCGCCTGGACGATCCTTACCTCTGCCGGCGACACGGTGAGCGAAGCCAATGGCGCCTTCCCGACGCAGGTTCTGCTCGAAGGCAGCTATTCCGCCGTCGCCCGCTACAAGGACAAGATCTACGAGCGCGACTTCACGGTGAAGGCCGGCGTCAACATGGACGTGGAAGTGCTGCTCAGCAGCGGCGGCAACAATGCGAATACCAATACGAGCGTCGTGTCGGAAGCCCAGGACTAAGCCTCAACGTTACGGAAAGCGACCTCACGTCAGCTTGCCCGCCGCATGAACCGCCGACGTGGCGGCGCCATGGAAAAGACCGCCTCATAGATGCGCGCCAAAAGGTCCTTGCGATCGCCGCAGGCACCGAGATCCTCGGGCGTGAGCACGCCGCCGATGCGCGCCGCGATCGTCGTTCCCGACAGACGCCGGAACTCTCGGATTAACAGCGACAGCCTCAGCGTCAGCGAAATCTTGCTCGCCAGATGGAAGAACGGGCCGTTCTGACCTTCGAAGTAGATCGGGATCACGCTCGCCCGCGCGGCCTGGATCAGTTTTGCCGGAAAGATCTTCCACGGCAGGTCCTCGGCACGGCCAAAACCCTTCGGCGCAGTCGCCACGCCGCCGGCCGGGAAGATGACGATGGTCACGCCTTCCTTGAGCAGTCGCAGCGCTTCGTGGCGTGTCGCCATGTTGACCGCCAGTGCCTCCTTCGTCTCTTCGAACGATACCGGCAGCGAGTAAGGCGCCATTTCCGGCACCTTCAGCAGTTCGTTGTTGATGAGGACGCGGAAGGGACGGCCGAGCTGTTCGGCAAGCGCCAGCACGGCGATACCGTCGCCGATGCCGAAAGGATGGTTGGCGATGATGACGATCGGCGTATCGGGCAGGTTCCGCGGCGGCCACTCGCCCTTCGTCTGCAGCGTCACGTCGATCAGCTGCAGCATCTCTCCGAAGACGCGCTCGCTCTTGCCCACGATGTCGGACCGCCAGCGCGTATAAAGCTTGGCATAGCGGTTGCGGCCCGACAGGCCTTCCATGGAGCGAATGAACCAGCGCTTCAGGCGCCGGTCGTTTTCATTGGCGTAGGACAGCTCTTTGAACTGCACGGAAATCTCCGATGGATACGATCTTATCCGGATATTCCGCTAATATGACAGTTTGCTGACAAAGCAAGTGCTCGGGGTCTCAACCCCGAGCTTTCTTTTCCAACTTGCGCTTGAGATCCGGCGCCATGGCTTCGAGCGCGAGCGAAGCAATCGCCTCGTCGAGCGACATGGCGGTCTGGGCCTGCGATCCCAGACGGCGGATGTTGACCGAGCGCTCTTCGGCTTCGCGCTTGCCGCAGACGACGATGACCGGAACCTTCGTGACCGAATGTTCGCGGACCTTGTAATTGATCTTCTCGTTGCGGAAGTCGGTCTCGACAGTGAGGCCTGCATCGCGCAGCAGTTCGGCAACCTCACGACCATAGTCGTCGGCTTCAGACGTGATCGTCGCGACGACGACCTGCAGCGGCGAAACCCACAGCGGCATGTGGCCGGCGAAGTTCTCGATCAGGATGCCGAGGAAGCGTTCCATCGAGCCGCAGATGGCGCGGTGGATCATCACCGGCTGGCGCTTCTCCGATTCCTTGTCGATATAGAACGCGCCGAAACGTTCCGGCAGGTTGAAGTCGACCTGGGTCGTGCCGCACTGCCATTCGCGACCGATCGCGTCCTTCAGCGTGTATTCGAACTTCGGACCGTAGAAGGCGCCCTCACCCGGCAGGATGCCGGTCTTGATGCGGCCTTCCGACTGCGCCTCGATGGTCTTCAACACGTCCGTCATCACGCTTTCGGCGCGATCCCAGAGTTCGTCGGAGCCGACACGCTTGTCCGGACGGGTGGAGAGCTTGACCACGACTTCCTTGAAGCCGAAGTCTTCGTACACCGACAGGATCAGGTCGTTGATGCGCAGGCATTCTTCGGCCATCTGCTCGTCGGTGCAGAAGACGTGCGCGTCGTCCTGGGTGAAGCCGCGCACGCGCATCAGTCCGTGCAGGGCGCCCGAGGGCTCGTAGCGATGAACGTTGCCGAATTCGGCGAGACGAACCGGCAGTTCGCGATAGGACTTCAGGCCATGTTTGAAGATCTGGATATGGCCCGGGCAGTTCATCGGCTTCAGCGCAAAGATGCGCTCGTCGTCGGTCTCGTCACCGGCAACCGTCACCTTGAACATGTTGTCGCGGTACCAGCCCCAGTGACCCGAGGTTTCCCAGAGCGACTTGTCGAGCACCTGCGGCGCGTTGACTTCCTGGTAGGTGTTGGCGAGCCGCCGGCGCATATAGGCAACCAGCGTCTGGAACATGCGCCAGCCCTTGCCATGCCAGAAGACGACGCCCGGGCCCTCCTCTTGGAAATGGAACAGGTCCATTTCGCGGCCGAGGCGACGGTGGTCGCGCTTTTCGGCTTCGGCAAGCACGTGCAGGTATTGGTCAAGCTCTTCCTGGGTGTGCCAGGCCGTGCCGTAGATGCGGGTCAGCATCGCGTTGTTGCTGTCACCGCGCCAGTAGGCGCCGGCCACCTTCATCAGCTTGAAGGCCGTACCGATCTGGCCGGTCGAGGCGAGGTGCGGGCCGCGGCAGAGATCGAACCAGTCACCCTGGTAGTAGATCTTGAGATCCTGTCCTTCGGGGATCGCATCGACGAGCTCGACCTTGTAGGCCTCGCCCTTCTCGGCAAAGACCTGGCGGGCCTTTTCGCGCGACCAGACTTCCTTGGTGAAGGGCTTGTTGCGGGCAATGATCTCCTTCATCCGCTTTTCGATCAGCGGCAGGTCATCGGGCGTGAAGGGCTCGTTCTTGGCGAAGTCGTAGTAGAAACCGTTGTCGATGACCGGACCGATGGTCACCTGCGTTCCCGGCCACAGTTCCTGCACGGCCTCCGCCATGACGTGCGCGGCATCGTGGCGGATGAGCTCGAGCGAGCGCTTGTCGTCACGAACGACGATCTCAAGGCGGCCATTGGCCACCGGATCGGACAGGTCACGCAACTCGCCATCGAGCGCAATCGCGACAGCTTTCTTGGCGAGCGACTTCGAAATCGATTCTGCCACGTCGCGGCCGGTCGTGCCGAACGGGTATTCGCGCACCGAGCCATCAGGAAATGTAAGGGAAACAGGATTCGACATGATGATCTCCTATCCAGTCCCGCCAACGAATGCGGGTGGTATGGTTGACCGGCGAGGCCGGAGAATTGACGTTACAGCGTCGCATCCGTCAGACGCGCAAAGGCCGCTGTAGTGCTTTGGATTGCTGCATGCCCCTCAGCCGGTGACGACCTGCGGAAACACGCCGTAGCCTGATAAAGGGTTTTCGAAAGTGAGTAAAGGCGAAGCCTGCGCTGGAAACTAGCTGCGCAGCATCTCGGCTAGTCCCTTCACCGTGTTCCAGTTGCGGAATGTCCCGATACCAAGGCGCTTCGTGGTCATGGCGCCAAGCAGCTTCGATTCGCTGGCCTTGCCGGGAAAATGTACCCAGAGATCGCCATCGACGATCACCAGTCGCTCGCCGGCGGTGCAGTAGCGCCGAAGTCCTTCGAGCGCGATTTCCGTCAACGGATTGCGCATCACCCGGACATGAACCTGCGTCGCGTCCGCTTCGCCCTCCTCATGGAAGGGATTGGACACGGCAAGCGTCTGCCAATCGGCGCCCGAGCGGACAAGAATGTCGACATGCCGGCCAAAAGTCTCGGCAAAGGCCTTCTCGAGCGGCAGTTCGAGGTCCCGAGTGGACGTTTGTCCGGTCTGAAACACCAGATTGCCCGTTGCGACCAACGTCCGCGGCGCTTGATAGCCGAGCCCTTCGGCCATCTTCTTGAGGTCAGCCATGACGACCCGACGGCCGGGCCCGAGAACAATACTGTAAAGCAAGGCGACGTAGCTGTTCATCATTCCCCTGTCAGGCGCGCCAGAAATCCGCAGCGCCCGCCGGCAGACGGGCGAGCACCCGGTCGAGTTTCGCCTCGTCGATGTTGCGACGCAAGGCGCCAGCGACATCGGCAATGGCGCTGTCCGGGGAAACATTGTGATCCGGGCGCAGCGCCTGCACCTCCCGGGTCATGGCGATGCGGCCGGAAAACGGGAGCCTCGGCTCTTCAAGGTCCCACTCGGCAACGAAGATCGCGCGGATGACCGGCGGCAGGATGTCGGCAAACAGAATAGCGTCCTCGATGTCGAGCCGCCGCCGAAACGCCTGCAGCACCGCCTGCACCATCGTATAGGCCTGGTTCGTCGTCTGCAGTCCGGCCAAGTCGCGGGCGTCGAGAACGAAGTGCTCGAAGTCCGCGGAAGCCTGACGGTACTCCATCGGCATGGTCATGGCGGTCATCCAACCTTCGGCCGCGGCCGCCAGAAGCGCCACGGCGCGTACCAAACGAGGCGCGGCTCAAGCCGCTCGGGCACCGGATCGAAACCATGCGTTCCGCCCGGCCCGCAGCGCGCCACGCGAAACAGCGTCATCCAGCCTCCAGCCCAGAAGCCATGGCGGGCAATCGCCTCGTAACCGTATTCCGAACAGGTCGGCAGGTGCCGGCAGGAATTGCCGATGAAGCTCGAAAGGGTCAACTGGTAGGCGCGGATCAGCGCCATGCCAGCGAGCCGCCCGGGGGTCTTGCGAAAAGGCCCCGACCAGTTTCGGCCACGGGCCGCTGGCGCTGCCTTCTCCTGCGCAGCGTGCCGGCAATTCGGTTCGCCGCACATCTCAGACGGCCGCGAGCAGTCGCCTGGCCTCGATCTGCTCGATGGCATCGACGACGGCATCGAAGGTCAGCATGGTCGACGCATGGCGCGCCTTGTAGTCCTTCACCGGACGCAGGAAGCGCATATCCTCGAAGCGGCCCGAAGGCCCCTCGCCGTCCGCCTTCAACATGGCCAGCATGTCTTCGCGCGCCTGGCGGATCTCCTCCGCACCGGCGCCGACGACATGGCGCGCCATGATCGAAGAGGACGCCTGGCCGAGCGCACAGGCTTTCACGTCATGGGCAAAATCGGTGACGACGTCACCATCCATCTTCAGCCAGATATGCACCTTGGAACCGCACAGCTTGGAATGCGCCGTCGCGTCCGCATCGGCATCGCCGAGCGTCCCGATCCGGGGAATATTGCCGGCAAATTCGAGAATTCGGCTGTTGTAGATGTCATCCATCATTTGACGCGATCCGACTGATTTTTCGCGGTTTTGAGTGATCGACGCATGATTTTCTCCGGTAGACGGGAAAAAAGCACGACGCGACACGCTCCGCCTCTTTCATCTCTGTGGCACCATACTATATGCTATGTCGTGTTGGGGCGACAGTTCCGCAAGAGGAACAATGTCGCCTGTTGTTTGGGAAACCGTGCCGGAAGGTCCAGTGCACTGCTAAGCCAGGACCGGAAAGCCCCGGAGCCCGCCAACGGAACCCAAGCCTGCAGGGTTAGGCGAATGGCCAGTGGCGAGTTGTCCGAAAGATAAAACGTCAAGCAATCCCGTATTGCTCAAAGAGGCCATTATGGATGCCATAGTGAAGAATTTTCCTGTGCTCGACGATGCGAGCGGCCGTCCGACCCAGAAGGAAGCGGAGGACGCCGTACGCGTTCTTTTGCGCTGGGCCGGCGAAGACCCGCAGCGCGAAGGACTTTTGGATACGCCTGCGCGCGTCGCCAAGTCCTACCGCGAGCTTTTCAGCGGTTATGAACTTGCTGCCGAAGACGTGCTCGGCCGCACCTTCGAGGAAGTTGCCGGCTACGACGACATGGTGCTCGTCAAGGACATCCCGTTCTATTCGCATTGCGAACACCACATGGTGCCGATCATCGGCAAGGCGCATGTCGCCTACCTGCCGAACGGGCGCGTGCTCGGCCTGTCGAAGATCGCCCGCGTGGTCGATATCTACGGCCGCCGCCTGCAGACGCAGGAATCGATGACGGCGCAGATCGCCAAGGCTATCGACGAGTCGCTCGCCCCGCGCGGCGTTGCCGTGATGATCGAAGCCGAGCATATGTGCATGGCGATGCGCGGCGTGCAGAAGCAAGGCTCGACAACGCTGACGACCACATTTACGGGTACGTTCCAGACGGAGCCGGCCGAGCAGGTGCGGTTCATGACGATGATCAGGGGCTTCAAGTAAGGCTCCGACAGACGGAGCCTTTCCATGACGCTCACCTTCGACGCTCCCTCCTCCAACAAGGCCGAACTGGAAACGGGTCCGGCCTTCACCCCGCGTTTCGATGAAAAGGGGCTGATCACCGCTGTCGTCACCGACGCCAGGGATGGAGAGCTGCTCATGGTCGCCCACATGAATGCGGAGGCTCTCGCGTTGACGATCGAGACCGGGGTGGCGCACTACTACAGCCGCTCGCGCAAAAGCCTCTGGAAGAAGGGCGAAAGCTCCGGAAACCTGCAGACGGTCAAGGAAATCCGCACCGATTGCGACCAGGATGCGATCTGGCTGAAGGTTTCCGTCGCCGGCCACGACGCGACCTGCCACACCGGGCGCCGTTCCTGCTTCTACCGAACCGTCGGCATCGAAGACGGAAAGGCCACGGTCAAAATCACCGACGACCACAGGCATTTCGACCCCGCCGAGATCTACGATAAAAATTAAGCATCGCGCATCTTTTTGGCGCGGCTACATGCTATATTTATCTTTTGGAAACCAAGCGGGCGCCTAATCCTTAAGCAAGGATGCGGCGCAATCGGAACGATCCCGTTCCAAACTGTATTGCAAACTGTATCCAATGTTTATCGGTCGCGCCGCAATCGTCGGTGGGATCGGTGATATACCTTAAGAATGGTGCCAGTCTTTCAGCGATGAAGCAGGACAAGGCCGGCACCGGCGCCGGCTTGGCGGAGCCTCCCCAGGACGCGCGCACGAAATTGCGTCTCTCCAGGATCAATCCCGACCCCTGGGAAGTTTAGTCAGTGAAGAATTGCCACAGCGACCTTCGCGCATTCTCATCGACGTGTCGCGCTGCGGAGTATTCGGCGGTGTTGGAGGTGCCGGATGTTGAATTGGACGTTTACGCGTAGCAACCAGATTACGGATCTGTCCGGACCGGACGGAACATCGATTTCGACAACGCCGCCTGAACCGGCGCCACCTCCGCAAAAACCGAAGATCGCAATCGCGCTTGGCGGCGGTGCCGCGCGCGGCTGGGCCCATATCGGCGTGCTGCGCGCCCTCGACGAAGAAGGCATCGAAGTCGGCATGATTGCCGGCACCTCGATCGGCGCGCTCGTCGGCGGTTGCTACCTTGCCGGCAAGCTCGACGAACTCGAAACCTTCGCCCGTTCCCTCACCGTGCGCCGGATCGCCGGGCTGCTCGATTTCGCCATCGGCGGCGGCGGTCTATTCGGCGGCCTGCGGCTGACCAAGCGCATGCAGGAACATCTCGAGGGTCTCAGCATCGAGAGCCTCGACAGGCCATTCATTGCGGTTGCGACAGAGGTTCACAGTGGCCACGAGGTGTGGCTCGAAAAAGGATCGCTGATCACCGCGATCCGGGCTTCCTACGCCCTGCCCGGCATCTTCGAGCCGATCAAGGCGAACGGACGCTTGCTGATCGATGGCGCGCTCGTCAATCCGGTTCCGGTTTCGGTGTGCCGCGCCCATGAGCAGCAACTCGTCGTCGCGGTGAACCTCAACTACGATCTCTATGGTCGCTCGGCCGTCGTCAAACACAGCGCCGGCGCCGAATCCCTGGATGCGCCCGCCAAGGAAGCGCCGCACCAGTCGCGCCTCGGCATGACCAGCGTCATGGTCCAGGCCTTCAACATCATTCAGGACCGGATTTCCCGCGCCCGGCTTGCCGGCGACCCGCCGGATCTGGCGCTGCACCCGAAACTCAACGACATCGGTCTTTCGGAGTTCCATCGCGCGGGCGAAGCCATCGATCGCGGCTACCACGAGGCAAAGGCCAGACTGGTTGAAATTCGCCGCATGCAGGAAGTGCTCGTTCGCTGACGGCTCGTTTGCGGGGTGAAAGGCCTGAGACGGGCGGCGCACCTTGCCGGTCGCCCATAGGTCATGATGAACACAAGGGTGCCTCGCGGCCCCCACGGGATTAAGAGGGCGGCGGAATGCCGCCCTTTCCCGTCAGCCAGCGATATAGGCCTTGATCTGTTCGGTCTCGTGCTCGATGGCGCGGATGTGATGCTTGATCACGTCGCCGATCGAGACGATGCCGGCGAGTTGGCCGTTTCTTTCGACCGGCAAGTGACGGGCCCTGAGCTTGCTCATCATTTCCATCAGGGTCTGCACGGACATATCCTCGGTGCAGCAGTAGACATTCTGCCACATGACCGCTGCTACCGGTCTTTCCAGACAGGTCGAGCCCTGCTTGGCAATCGCCGCGACGATGTCGCGCTCGGTGAGGATGCCTGCGATCTGATCGTCCGCATCGAGGATGACGACCGCACCGATATGATTGTCACGCAAAAGGATGGCAGCCTGTTGGACTGTCATCTGAGGGCCGACCGTTACGACATTCCGGCCCTTTTCATCGAGTATGGCTTTTACTGACATGCGCACATCTCCCGTTGCGACAACACCGGGTCGGCAGGGAAAGGTCCAGCCATCTCACGTGCGGTACGGTCGGGCGATGGAACCTGTACCCTGGCCGCTTGCGAAAGCCGTCGCGCGTGCTCCTCAGACGCGGATGGCATTCGATACCCGGCCTACACGGGCCGCCCTGTCTTTCGATCACGGGCGACCGTAACAAATGGTGCGCCAGCGCCTTGGGGAAATCAAGCGCTCACAAGCGCCGTCCGCCGATCTTTCGCTCCGTCAGTCGCGCGGATCGAAAAGGCTGAAGAGCAGAAAGCCGAAGAGGAAGCCGCCGATATGCGCTTCCCAGGCTACGCTGCCCGCCGCGCCCGGGGTAAACATGCCAAGGCCGATCAGGAAGTTGGTCAGAAACCAGATGCCGGCGAAGACCACGACCGAGCGGTTGGCCAGCGCCTCACCGACGTCGAGCCGGCGATTGAGATGGGCAAACTGCCGGCTGATGCGTCCGCTCGGCGAGAAGACGAAACGCGCCGCAGCCCCCATGAAGCCCGATACCACGCCGGACGCACCGACGACGACGATCATCTCACCCCAGTGAAAGACCGTATGCAGCGCGACGG
This sequence comes from Ensifer sp. ZNC0028, assembly GCF_000799055.1. Classification (NCBI taxonomy): domain Bacteria; kingdom Pseudomonadati; phylum Pseudomonadota; class Alphaproteobacteria; order Hyphomicrobiales; family Rhizobiaceae; genus Ensifer; species Ensifer sp. ZNC0028. The sequence continues at coordinate 1,982 of NZ_JTLA01000054.1, read as the reverse complement.
CGGCCGCAGCCGACAGGCACCAGAACACGGCAAGGCGCCCCATGCCGATCCGCCGCACCACCGGCGCACCGAAGGCAACCATCCAGAAGATGTTGAAGATCAGATGTTCCCAGCTTCCGTGCAGGAAGGAGTAGGTGACGGGGCTCCACAGCCACGCAAGCCCCTGCTCCGCCAGAGGGTGATCGTAACGCGCCGGGAGAAACGCGAAATTGAAGATGATCTCCTGATCGATCGCCGGCGGCAGCACGTAGGTTCGCAGAACATGGATTGCGATCAGAAACAGCAGGATGAAAGTCAGCCCCGCCGGCAGATTAAAGGCCGGCTCGCGCGCCGGGCTCGCGGCGCTCTCGCGCTCTGCTTCCGGTGGCGTCGCCGTCTGATCTCGTTCCATGGTTGCTGCTCTCTCCTCTCAATGCGGTCCACACATTCCTGCTCGATCGCGGCGATGGCATGGCATCGCCGGAATTAGGATTGGAATTGGGGCGACCAGCCATAAGCAAACAAAAAAAGACCGTCCAGCAAAAACTGAACGGTCGCCAAGCTCAGATCCGAGCTCCAGTTCAAGTGCCGAAGACAACGCTTCGTAAAGTGATGTCCTCCCCTGCCAGTTGCGGCGGCCCACTGCAACGGAAACCGTTTGTTAACCTTAATTTCCGGCTGGCACGGTTTTCGCTCCTAAATCCTCAGAACCGCAATGCACGGCCGAAGATGTCCCGAACCGGGACACACCGTGCCGCAGGAATGGAATGAACGAAGCGATGCGCAGCAATACGACGACGGAGCTTTTCCGATACTGGAACACCATTCGCGGGAAGCGCGAGCTTCCGCGCCGCGACGAGCTTGAACCCTCGGATATCAGAATGCTGCTGCCGAACCTGTTCATTCTCGAGCGCGACCGCAATGCCGGCATCTCGTTTCGCCTGGCGGGAACCCAGGTGTGCGCCCTCTTCGGCCAGGAGCTGCGCGGGCGGCAATTCGGTATGCTGTGGCTCGGAAGCCAGGCGGCGAAAACGCACCGCATCACCGGCCAGGTCATGACGCACCGTGTGCCGCTGGTGCTTTCGGCCAAGGGCCGCACCGCCGACGCGCGGGAGGTCGACATCGAAACCCTGCTCCTGCCGCTGGCTTCCAGCGAAGGAGAAAGCGACCGGGTCCTTGGCGCCCTCTCACCGCTTTCTCGCCCGTATTGGTTGCATGCAACCGCGATCGAGTGTCTCGACGCGACGGGCATGAAGGTTCTCGACCCCGACCGCACCGCCGTCTTTCGTGAAGAGGAAGCCCAGCAACCGAGCGGTACCGTTGCAAAATCACCGGCCACGGGCGCATTTTCGAGCGAATTCCGCCAGTTCGGGCATCTCCGCATTCTCGAAGGCGGCCGCCGCGACTGATCCGGAGCGCTGTGTCGAGATGACGCCCTGGACCAACCGGAGGACGAACCTTCTATTAACTTGAAAAGGCTAATCTCCGCCAGCCAAGCTATGTCGCCACAGAGTCATCATGTTCTCGTTTCAGCACGCACAGAATACCGCTCCGAAACCGCACCACGAAGGTGCGTTCCAGCGCGTTTCCGTGAATCTGGCGGGGCGGCTGATGCTTGCCAATCATGACGAGTTCGAGTGCACGGCCATCGACATGTCGCCCGGCGACGTCCTGCTTTCCTCGCCGGCCCAGCCGCGCGCCGGCGAACGCATCATCGCCTATGTCGATCACGTCGGGCGCCTCGAAGGGACCGTGTCGCGCATCGCCGACGGCGCTTTCGTCATCCAGCTCAACGCGACCGAGCGCAAGCGCGAGAAGCTCGCGGCCCAGCTCACCTGGATCGCCAACAAGCACGAGCTCGGCCTGCCGGAAGACCGCCGCCACGATCGCCTTGCGCCGCGCAAGACGGTGACCGAGTTGACGCTCGACACCGGCGAGAAGTTCCCGTGCCGGATCATCGACCTTTCGCTGTCGGGTGCCGCCGTCGACATCGAGAACCGCCC